>NZ_JBBGZQ010000036.1:0-34171 GCF_037572595.1 Chryseobacterium sp. MYb328
ACAGGGCTGAAAGCCCGCCGAAACAACTTTTTATATGTATCCTATTATATTTTGAAACAAATATTGAATCTTCCTGCTTCCATTTCTCAGCCTCCTTTCCAATTAGTAGTTAGTTTTTGCCCGTCTTTTCTTTTCCGATTTCGCTTCTTATCCAATCCAGCTGCGGATCCTTTTTATCAATAATATCCTGCATACTTTCTTTGATCTCCACATCTGGAATAACTCCTTTTTTTGTATCTGAAAAATCAATATTCGGCTGTACCAGAAGCAATCCGATAGGAAATCTGATTTCAGAATTCGGAAGTTTCTGATAAGAATAAAAGCCGGCTACAGTTCCGTCATTGGCACCACCGGTTTCTTCACCTACAAGAGTTGCTCTTTTATCATTCTTAAGCTTTGCTGTAATAATAGAAGAGGCAGAGAAGCTTCCTCCGTTAATCAGAACGAAGACTTTACCGTGGAAAGCTCCCTTATTAGGCTTTGTAGGTTTGTCTGCTTTCATTTTATAGAAAATCTTTCCATCTTTTTTATAAGTACTGAAAGCCTGGGCGAAAAAGTAACTCGGATAAGAAATACTCTTAATTGCATACTCTAACGGAGTACTTTTTCTGAAATAATTGGTTCTTAGCGGAATGTCTCTTGAAGTGACCTGTGAAGGCTTTATCAGAGTGAAAGGCTTGTCTGTAAGATAAGAATACAGATTATTAATCTCATAAAGTGAACCGCCATAGTTATTGCGTACATCTATGATGAGGTAATCTGACTTTGCATTTTTAATCTTGGAAAATGTCTTTTTGTAAAATTCCTCCGAATATTCACGGGAAAAGCTTTTTACTTTTATATAAGCAATGCTGCTGTCTTTATCAAGAAATTTAAAACTGCGGTTATAAGAATTGCTAGCTGCTACATAATCGTTCAGCTTTTTGTCCTGGGTACGTTTATTCATTTCCTTATCCTTTTCGAGATCATGATCTGATTTTGATTCTCTGCTTAAAGTATAAGTATGTTTTTCACCTTTATAAAGGGTTTCAATGGTTGCTTTATCTGAAAGTCCATTTTCTGCTGTATAATAACCGAAGAATAAATCTTTTAAAAAATAAGGTTGAAAAGTAGTGTTATATCCATCACTGCTAATCAGGCTTCTGTATTTTTTGATATAGTCTGAAACCGGAATATTGTTGATAGAAAGAATTTCAGTTCCCGGCTGAATATTGTCAATAGTATCTCTGTTTTCTGTAATATACATCTGATCACCGGAAATATAATACCCGAATCTGCTGAATAATCCTTTTTTTTGGTCCAGCTTTTTGATTTCCTTTTTAGTGAATTTTTTTCTTGGGATTCTTAATGAAAGATGTCCCTCCCGGATTCCTGCAATCACAGGCTGAAGTTTAAAATAAAACTGAAGGGGAGTGAGGGGTTCATTAAGGGTTTTCTTAAGACTGTCAATCTTATGGTCCAATTCCTGCTTGGGAATATACCAATACAATTGTGGGTGCATCTGCTGAAGTTTTGAGTAGGCAAAGTCTACATCTTCCTTCAGCTGCTCCGGGGGAATACATGAAGCCCGCTGTTCGTTGTGCCTTTTAATAGATGCACATGAGGAAAGCATGGCCAAAATAAATATTACCGAGTAATTTTTCAATAGATCTTTGAGTTTTTTTAAGCCGCTAAAATAGAAAGTTTAAAATTAACCATCACTTAAATGAATAATAAATTTTCTGAAATACATGATAAATTTAGTTAAAAAATTGCACTCAAATGCATCTTGTTTTCATGTAAGAACAAAAGTAGGTACCTTTGATGTTTATTTTTTACAAATGATATATTGGATTCTTGCGGTTGTGATTCTTTTGACTGCAACCTATTTTATAGTAATTAATGGAGCCGCATTTGGAGCTGTGCCGAAAGGAAAACGCTTAGACCGGATCAGGCAGTCCAAATTCTACAGAAATAAACAATTTCAGAATATCAGCCATACACCTTCCATTGCTGAAGGGTACAAAATGACTGCAGTAACCTATGATTTCCTTTTAGGAAAAAAGCATCCTTTGCTGAAACCTTTAAAAGAAATTCGTTCCATGCATACAAATCTGAAGAACCTGGATAAAAATATGGATGTTTTCGTCTGGTTGGGACACTCATCTTATTATATACAGACCGATGGTGTTTCATTTTTGATTGATCCTGTACTAAGCTTATATGGCTCACCTTTCAAATATTTTAACAAAGCCTTCAAAGGTTCTGATATTTTCAAACCCGAAGATATTCCGGATTTGGATTACCTTGTGATTACCCACGATCATTTTGATCATCTGGATTACCCTACAGTTAAATCAATTAAGGACCGTACCGGGATGGCTGTAGTTCCATTGGGGGCAGGAGCACATCTGGAGCGATGGGGATATGCAGAATCACAGCTTATTGAAGAAGAATGGGGAAGTGAAGTTGAATTAAAAAACAACATAAAACTGGCTTTTACACCGGCAAGGCATTTTTCGGGCAGAAGAATAAAGCAGAACGATACTCTTTGGACTTCATATGTATTAGAAACTCCTACCAAAAAAATATTCCTTGGCGGTGATAGTGGGTATGATTCCCATTTTAAAATGATAGGAGAAAAATATGGACCTTTTGATTATGCCGTTCTTGAGAATGGTCAATACGGTGATGCATGGCGATATATCCATACCTTACCTGAAGATGTTATTCAGGCAGCGATAGATATAGATGCAAGACATATTATCCCGGTGCATGCTGCAAAGTTTGCGCTGGCCCTTCACCCCTGGAATGAACCTTTACAAAAAATAACAAGTTTAGGGGAAGAAAATGGATTGAATATCCTTACTCCGATGATCGGAGAGGTGGTAGATCTGAACCGTAATGATCAGCAGTTTACAAGCTGGTGGGAAGAATGATTAAGCATGCCAGATATCTTTATATCTTCTGGGATGATTTTCAAACTGTTGACGTACAAAATCACATTCCGGGTCTACAAGCAAATCTTTTTCTTCTGCATAGCGAACCAATTCATCCAGCAATAGTTTAGCATAGCCTTTACCTTCACGTTCCTCATCAAGCTTGGTATAATATACAATAAGAAGTCTTCCGTCAACCTCTATAGACATATAGCCTGCTTTTTCCTCATCAATAAACAACTGCAGTTCATCCTGATATGGAGATACTCTAAATTTTATATTTTCCATAATTATTGAGATTTGGTTGATAAAATAATAATACTGAGAACTCCCGAAAGCATTCTCTTCCTTAAAATTACAAAATTAATTAACACAAAATAATAGTTTCTGAGAATCTTAACGAATTTTATAAGAAGATTAGATAAAAGGTAAAAGATAAAAGATAAAAGATAAAAGATCTTGCCGTTAAACAACAAATCCCCATATGTATATCCACACGGAAATCAACATCAATAGGGGTGGGCTTTAGCCCAGCCTTTTCATAAACGTCAGGTGTCTCCGTAATTTCCATATCAATAGGGCCGCACTTATCCCTCCCAATAGATAAAATAACCCAATTCCAATGGCTTTAGCCAAAACCTAAATCTCCCATCTTATTCATGGTTTGAAGCTGAAATAATATTACGACCACAAACTTCAAACCCAAATTCCGGAGTGCTAAATAGTATCTCTGTTTAATACTATATACAACTACAAAAACCCAATGTTTCAAGAATATGAAATCACGAAATTCATTAAAATAATGAAATTATTTAAAAGATAATCAGTTATTTATGATTTCTGTTAACAAATATTGGGAATTAGAGTTAATAATTGGCACTTTAATTGACTATGTCTTGATGTTTAATTTAAAAGAGGAGTGAAATGAAAAAGTTATTGTTAACAGCATTGTTGGTTGGGACATTTAGTCTAAGCTATGCCCAATCAGATTATTATAATGATTACAGAAGAAGTATTTCGGACATTAACTGGCAGTCGGTAGTTGCAGATCTATTGCTTTCTACTACACAGGCCAATCAGGTATATGCATTGAATGACAGATATCGTGATTACGATTCATGGAATAGAGTATATGTGGTAGAGCCGGGAAGATGGAATGGAGACCGTTATTCAGAACTGGAAAGAATTCTTGGAAGAGAAAAATATATTGTTTTTAAAAAGAGATATTACAGAGGGCAAAATCCTGTCATTATTTACGGAAGAAAAAATGATTATAAAAAATACCGTAAAGAGCAGGAAAAATACTATAAAGAGAGATCAAAATATTACAAAAAACAAAATAAACACCGCCATGGACACCATGGAAATGATGACTGGGATTAACCATTATCAACTATTATACATATTCACTATTGAAATGGCTGGCATTATTGCTGGCCATTTTTTATTATTAATATAGTTATTAAACATCTATCCATTCACAGGTATATCAACATCAATAGGAGTGAGCTTTAGCCTACTCAAAAGACTCTACATTCATTTACCATTCTGCTAAGAATCGAACAAGGTTATATAAAACTTCAATAGCATCAGCAGGAGAAAAGTACTTCCCACTTCCAGCTTATTAATTACCTTCAAAATTATATCCATTAATCTGTTTGAATTTTATAACTTTGATCTATGGAATCCAATGAATCAATAAAAGGCTTTTATGAACGAAATGCTCCCAATCTGGGACCTCAATGTCTTGGACCTAATAATCTGGGACATTTCAATGTGTTTTCACGGGAATACTGCTCTCCCTTAACCCCTTACAGCAGGAGAGATTATTACAAAATTTCTCTGATTATAGGAAAAGGCAAGCTTCATTATGCTGATAAATGGATTTATGTAGATCGGCCTGCATTGCTGTTTTCCAATCCTATTGTTCCGTATTCCTGGGAAGCGGAAGATGATGATCAAAAAGGCTGGTTTTGTCTCTTTACAGAATCATTTTTACAGAATGGAAGCCGTTTGGGGAATCTTCAGGATTCACCATTGTTTAAAATTGGCGGAACCCCGGTTTTCTTTGTGGAAGAGAAGCAACAGGAGGTACTTTCTGATTTGTATATCAAAATGATGAATGAAATTGAATCAGATTATGTTCACAAATATGATATACTGAGAGCTTATCTCCATCTGATGATCCATGAAACCATGAGAATGCATCCGGCAGAAACCTTTGAACCTTATCAGAATGCATCCCAAAAAATAGCATCCTTATTTATGGAGCTGCTGGAAAGACAATTTCCGATCGATAGCCCTGAAGCTTTTTTGAAGCTAAAAACTCCCAACGACTATGCACAGAGTCTTTCCATTCATGTTAATTCTTTAAACCGTTCCGTAAAAGAGATTACAGGTAAAACTACGAGCCAGCAGATTACAGCAAGAGTGATACAGGAAGCGAATGCTTTGCTGACCCATACAGATTGGAATGTTTCTGAAATTGCCTATGGATTGGGTTTTGAAGAACCTGCTTATTTTACCAACTATTTTAAAAAACAGACTGGAATAACCCCCAATGCCCTAAGATTGAGCATTGTTTGATTTTTATAATTCTTAGTTTGAATTCTATATCAACGGTGGCTGTTTCATGCTCTAATTTTGTCCTGTAGAAAATTAAAATAAATACCATCATGAAATTTAAAAAATTAGGAAACACCGGTGAACAGCTTTCTGCTATTGGGTTAGGCTGCATGGGAATGAGTTTTGCTTATGGGCCGTCAGATGAGCAGGAAAGCATCAATACCTTACACAAAGCATTAGATTTAGGCGTTAATTTCTGGGATACAGCAGATATGTATGCCAACGGAGAAAATGAAAAATTAATCTCCAAAGTTTTAGTACCCAACAGAGATAAGATTTTCATTGCCACTAAATTCGGATTCAGATTTGAAGGTGGAAAAGCAAGTCATAGTGGGGCTCCTGGAACTTATTTCGATGGTTCTCCAGAATGGATCAGAAAGGCTGTAGATTTAAGTCTTCAAAGGTTAAAAATTGATACCATAGATTTGTATTATGCACACAGGGTAGACCCCAACGTTCCTGTAGAAGAAACCGTGGGGGCTATGGCAGAGTTGGTTAAAGCCGGTAAAGTAAAATATATCGGATTGTCTGAAGCTTCGGCAGAATCTATCAGAAAAGCGAATAAAATCCATCCGATAGCTGCTTTACAGTCAGAATACTCTATCCTGACCAAAGATGTTGAAAATGATATCCTGCCTACGATCAGAGAATTAGGGATTTCTTTAGTTCCTTATTCACCTCTGGCAAGAGGTCTTTTTGCTAACATTAATGAGGTTCAGAATCTGGGGGATGACGATTTCAGAAAATCATTGCCGCGTTATCAGCAGGAATACCTTGAAAATAATACGAAATTAGCCAATGAAATCAATGAGTTTGCTGCTTCCAAAGGAGTAAAAGGAACTCAATTGGCCTTAGCATGGGTTTTGAACCAAGGTGACGATATCATCCCAATTCCGGGAACCAAACGTATTAAATATCTGGAAGAAAATGTGGCTGCAGCCAATATTGAGTTGTCTCAATCAGATCTGGATACCATTGATGCTATTCTAAAAAAATATCCGAATGTAGGAGAAAGATACAATGAAGGCTCAATGAAGCTTGTTAACAACTAAACACTATCTTAAACTGGGTTTCTGAATTTCAGAAGCTCAGTTTTTTCTATAAAATATATTGCAATTATGAGTCTAAAACATTTCCATCTCAGGAGATGTTATTTTAGTTATAATACATGCAGAAACACCATCATAAATTATGAATAGAAGAGAATTATTAAAAAGCGGATTGCTGGCAGGAACATTAAGTCTTGTTCCTTTTTCAAGTGTATGGGCAGGGACAAAGATCATCCCGGAAAAAGCAGGAGATGATCTTTCCGGTTTTAAAAATATTAAACTTGGAGAATTAGAGCTGTTTATCCTGACAGACGGATACATCCATGAAGAAAATCTGAAAACATTTGCTCCGAGAGGAAATGTTGCTGAACTGAAAAAAATCCTTTCAGATAATTTCCGATCAGAAAGTTATATAGACATGGCTATGAATATCATGTTAGTGAAAACAAAAGAGAAACTGATCCTGTTAGATACAGGAATGGGGATTTTTGCTGATGAAAGAACCGGATTTCTGTTAAAAAGCCTTCAAAAAGCAGGATTTGAACCCAAAGATATCACAGATGTCTTCATCTCCCATGCTCATCCTGATCACATTGGCGGAGTAGTAGATAAGCAAAATAACCTGATTTTCCCGAATGCCGCTATCTTTATCTCAAAGACAGAACATGACTTCTGGATGCAGGCCTCTATGAAGGATTTCAGTAATAGTGCCCTAAAAACTCAACCAGAGTTTCTGAATCAAATCATTCCGGCTGTCCAGAATATATTAAAAGCCATAAAACCAAAGTTAAAATTCTACGACCTGAATAATACGCTTTATAATAACTTCAGTTTCCAGCTTGCCCCCGGGCATACTCCCGGATTAACAGTGATGACAATTTCTTCAGGAAATGAAAAGCTGATATATATTGCTGATTTGATCCATTCTGACGTTATCCTTTTCCCGCATCCTGACTGGGGATATTTCGGAGATACTGATCTGGATATTGCCACTGCATCAAGGAAAAAACTATTACAACAATTGGCAGATACCAAAACCAGAGCATTTGCCTATCATTTACCATGGCCCGGATTGGGTTTTACTAAGAAAAAAGCTTCCGGATTCGAATGGTTCCCGGAGAGTTTTATGAATTGAGACAGTAGATTAACAATCTGACAGCAGGTGTTTAAAAAATTCAATAGGAGCGGACTTTAGTCCGCTCTCATTATAGATTCCTATTCATTTGGCTTTAGCTAAAACCTATTTCTACAGAACCTACAGATAGGTTGCACAAAGGCTGAAAAGTTACTCTGATCCTGGTGAAGAATCACTAAAAATTATACTTCAAATTAAATCCTGTAAAGAAATAAGCTTTATTGGCTCCCGGATTCACATCAGTATAAACAGCTGCATTATTATATTGGTTATCCTTATCAGAATCATTAACACTGTTTCCGTAAAAAAGGAAAGTATAATTGATCTGGCTGGTAAGATTATTCCCTGCCACAAATACATCCAGATCCCAATGGTTGAAGCTGTGTTTATACCCAATTTTGGAATTTAAAAGCCCAAAACTTTTCACCTTATTAGTATTGGCGAAATCAGTATAAACACTTCCCATATAATTATAGGTATTCTGCCAGTACAACCCGATTTTAGTATCAAAATCCAGTCCTACCGATACTTTGGTTTTAGGAATCCCCACTACATTGGATTTATCCCCATTTTCTTTAAAATAAGTAGAGTATTTAAAGTCATTATAAGTATAACTTACAAATGGTTGAATTCTTGAAATAAATAAATTTTCCGGTTTGTAAGAATAGCCTATACTCATTTCCAGTCCTTCGTTTTTTTGCTCCCCGGTATTCGCCCAGTAGGTATAAGGAGTTTGTTCTGCATTAGGCATTCTTCCGCCTAGCTGAGTAAGCTTATCTTTAATATTGATGCTGAATAATGAGAATTGATAATCTATGGAAGTATCATCTATCAATCCCTGGATACTGAAATCCCACATTCTGGCTTTTTCTGCAACAAGATTATCGTTCGTCACATTCAGACCGGTGATAAAAGCTGTAACAGAAGTAGGAGCGTTGTAGCCTTCGCTATAACTAAGATTGAAAATCTGGTTGTTCCATGTTTTCTGTAAAGCAAAATGAGGACTTGCCACTGCATTGAATTTTTTATCAAACGACAAATCTTTATTGTAGAGATCTTTACCATTAACAACAAATAAGCCCGGAAATGCTAAGAGATCCTTCCTTTTATAACTGAGCTGGTTGATACTGACTCCTGCAAGAAACATTAAATCCCAAGGCTTATAAGTGATTTTTTCAACGGCAAAATAGTTGGACTGATTGTTTGTATTGTTAAAGTATGAACCATCGTAAAGAGGTCTCAATACAGGCTCTTCTGTAATTTTCACACTTTTATAACGATAATTGGTAATAGTAGACTGAGATTGCTGAACTTCAACTCCAAATTCCGTCTGGCTTTTAAAATGTTCCCAATCTTTATTCAATTCAAATACGGATCTTAATCCATAATTAGAAAATGAGGACGTCTCATTCGCTCCGGCAGCAATTCTTTCACCTGTTGTACCGGTATAGAAAACGGTTGTATTATTCTTGAAATTGGGTGTAATCTTCCATATATGACCGATTCCCACCCTTGAAGTAACGAATTTTGTTTTTGCACCACGTCTGATGTAGGCAAAATTTCCGTTATCAATTCCATTATAATAGTCGTCGTAGGAAATCTGGCCGGAAACCTGCTCCAGTGAATTGCTATGAGAAGCCAACATCGTTATTTTCTGATTGGCATTAAGCTTGAACTCACCATTAATATTATAAAAATTTTTAATACTTTTCCCATGAGGACGATAGCCATCACTTCCTATATGTCCATAATTGGCTGTAATGGAATGATTATCTCCCACGCTTGTAGCAGAAGTGGAACTTTGAAATAATCCGAAAGAACCGGTCATAAACTGTTCCGAAACAGAATTCCCTTTTTTGCTTTCCGGCTGTATATACAATCTTACTGCCCCTCCGGAACCTCCGCCATATAAGGTTGCCGCTGGGCCTTTTATCACTTCTATACGGTTCACTAGTCCGAAATTGACATCATCCAGAACGGTAACACCATCGGCACCGGTAAGCGGAATATTATTGAGGTACATTTTGATACCCCAGTTATTGAATTTTTGATCATTGCCATAGCCTCGTACAATAATTCTCTGACCGCCCAGCTGTGTTCTTTTTTCTACCTGAACACCAGCCATGGTATTAAGGCTTTGTTCTATAAAGGAAGGATTATTACGGTTGATTTCATATTCGGAAACAATTTCTGTGGATTGTGCGTGTTTTTTAAACTCTTCCCGCTCTTTAATAACTTTTGATCTTGCATGGATATTCACTTCATCAATATGATTTTCATTTTCCTGAGCATTGGCAAAAGCGATGGTTGATAGAGAAAGGACAAGGATGTAGATTTTTTTCATTAAGACAATATGTTTTTTACAAACATATTGAAAAAACAGGAAAATTGAAATGAATATTGTTTTATTTTCAATATTTATATAGAGTATTGATAATGTGATCTGTGTATTGATGAGTTGTATTTAAATAACCTGTTAGCTGAAGTTTTATTCAACAAAAAAGCCCCTTAAAAGGAGCTTTTATTAATGTTATTCAGCTTTTTCAAATTCAAAAGGAATCTTCATTTTTTCATTAGAAATCATAGCTTTTAATTTTTTACCTTCTGATGAATATTGAATTCGTTTTGGAAAATCCAAAGAATCATTGACGCATACAAATTCATTATTTTTTAATTCAGTTACTTTGAATTTAATGAACTGTTTTTCTTTCGGGGTTTTAACCAATAGACTCCATTGTCCACTGGTATTAGCAAGCTTCATGATTTCCTTGCTGATGGTGTCTCCTTTTTGTAGGGTAAATCCAATTCCCGACTATTCTGTCGGACTTATTTTGTTCCAGTTTTCAAAAGTTTCTTTTCCGGCTTTTTCGTTTGATCTTTTCCACTTTCCGGTTAACCAATCAAAATTGACAGTATTTTCTTTTTCTGGGGTGGTTTCTGTTATTCCACCTTGGTTCTTATTTGTATTTTGTTTACATGATACAAGGAATAGGGCAGTTAATAAAAGAAGAAGTGAGTTTTTCATAATAATTAAGTTTGATTTTAGTAAATATAGAAAAAATCACAAAAAAGAAGGAGGTATGCTGCTGAAATCAAAAACCTCGCAATTTGCGAGGTTTTTGTATGATTAACTGAATCTTAAAAAATTAGATTGCGTCGATAATTTCATTTAAAACAGTGCTTGGTCTCATGGCTGCGTAAGTTTTATACGTATCCGTTTTGTAATAACCGTCAATGTTTTGAGGCTTACCTTGAGCACCGATTAATTCAGCATTAATTACTTCTTCATTTTCTTTCATTGCATCAGCAATTGGAGCAAACTTTGCTGCCAATTCAGCATCCGCAGTCTGGTTAGCTAAAGCTTCAGCCCAATACATTGCTAAATAGAAGTGAGAACCTCTGTTGTCAATCTGACCTACTTTTCTTGCAGGAGATTTATCTGTAGCTAAGAATTTAGCGTTAGCTTCATCCAGTGCATCTGCCAACACCTGAGATTTTGTATTCCCCTGAGTTTGTGCTAAATGCTCTAAAGAAGCTTGTAGTGCTAAGAATTCACCTAGAGAATCCCATCTTAAGTATCCTTCTTCAAGGAACTGCTCAATGTGTTTTGGAGCAGAACCTCCGGCACCTGTTTCAAATAAACCACCACCATTCATTAATGGAACAATAGAAAGCATTTTTGCAGAAGTACCCAGTTCAAGAATTGGGAAAAGGTCAGTTAAGTAATCTCTTAATACGTTTCCTGAAACAGAAATAGTATCTTTTCCTTCTCTAGCTCTCTTAAGCGTTTCAGTCATGGCATCTTTTACATCAAGAATTCTGATGTCAAGCCCTGTTGTATCGTGATCAGCAAGATATTTTTCTACTTTTTTGATGATCTCTCTGTCGTGAGCTCTTCCTTTGTCTAACCAGAAAATAGCTGGAGTATCAGAAAGTCTTGCTCTGTTTACAGCTAGTTTTACCCAATCCTGGATAGGAGCATCTTTAGTCTGGCACATTCTGAAGATATCACCATTTTCTACCTTCTGAGAAAGAAGAACATTTCCAGCCTCATCCTGAACTTCTACAGTTCCGTCAGCAGACAATTGGAAAGTTTTATCGTGAGAACCATATTCTTCAGCTTTCTGAGCCATTAAACCAACATTTGGAACAGATCCCATCGTTGTAGGGTCTAATTTTCCATGCGCTTTCATATCATCAATTACAGACTGATAAAAACCTGCATAAGAACGGTCCGGAATGATACAAACAGTATCTTCTTCGTTTCCTTCTTTGTTCCACATTTTACCTCCGCCTCTTACAAGAGCAGCCATAGATGCATCAACAATAATATCAGAAGGTACGTGGAAGTTCGTAATTCCTTTATCAGAATTTACCATTGCCACTCTTGGTCCTTCAGCCAAAGCTTTTTCAATGTCAGCTCTGATATCAGCTTCCTGAGCATTTCCTTTGATTTTTTCAAAAAGATCAGCAAGACCGTTATTTGGGTTAATATCTAAAGACTTGAAAGTCTCAGCATATTTAGAGAATACCTCTTTGAAGAAAGTTTCTACAATAGCCCCAAAAATAATAGGGTCAGAGATTTTCATCATCGTAGCCTTAAGGTGAGCCGAAAGAAGTACATTTCTTTTCTTAGCCTCTTCAATAGCTTCCTGCACGAATACTTTCAAAGCATTAACGTTCATTACAGAAGAATCAATCACTTCACCAGCCTGAAGACCTGCGAAGTCTTTCAATACTGTTTCCCCTTCATTTCCTTTGAATACGATTCTATATTTTGTAGCGTTTTCTAAGGTTGTAGAATTTTCTGTTCCGTAGAAATCACCATTGTTCATGTGAGCTACGTCAGTTTTGCTGTCAGAAGCCCAGTCACCCATTCTGTGAGGATTAGCTTTTGCATAGTTTTTAACAGCTTTTGGAGCACGTCTGTCAGAGTTTCCTTCTCTTAATACAGGGTTTACAGCACTTCCTAAAACCTTTGCATATTTAGCTTTAATTGCTTTTTCATCATCATTTTTAGGCTCTGCAGGATAGTTTGGTACTGCGAAACCTTTTCCTTGTAATTCAGCAATAGCTGCGTCCAATTGAGGAACAGAAGCAGAAATATTAGGTAATTTGATAATGTTTGCATCCGGTTGAGTTGCTAATTCTCCTAATTCTGCCAAAGCATCACCAATTTTCTGGTCATCCTTTAAAAATTCAGGAAAGTTAGCTAAGATTCTGCCTGCCAGGGAAATATCCGGAACAGCAATCTCTATATTTGCTGATTTAGTGAAAGCTTTTACAATAGGTAAAAACGAGTGAGTAGCCAGCATTGGTGCTTCATCCGTTAAGGTGTAGTAAATTTTTGATTTTTCTGACATTATACTGTTATTTATTATTTGAAATTAAAGTCCCACAAATTTACTAAATATGATTGTTTTTTTAGGGGATTTTAAATAAAAAAAGAAGCAAAAAGCTTCTTTTCATTTTTTATATCTGAACAATTGTATATTCTCAAGTTCGTTAAAATTGACATTAAACTCAATTTTAAAGTTTTTTGGAGTTCATGTCAGGTTGGAAATTGCTTAAAAAACTGATGGACAGACTAAAATATTTTTATTTTCACTTTAAGATTAATTTAACCTTAGATTACACAAAGAAAAATTCTTTTTTGATTAAATTTGAAAAACTAAAAAAATAAATATTATGTCAACGACAATCACTTTAAAAGGAAACGAAGTACACACAATAGGAACATTACCATCAGTAGGAACATCAGTTAAAGATTTTGCACTGGTTGATTCCGGGTTAAATGTAAAAACTCTTGAAACTTTTGAAGGAAAGAAAAAAGTATTTAATATTTTCCCAAGTATTGATACTCCTACTTGTGCTGCTTCAAGCAGAAAATTTAATGAAGAAGCTTCAAAACTTGAAAACACTGTTGTGATCAACGTTTCTAAAGACCTTCCTTTTGCATTAGGAAGATTCTGTGCAGCAGAAGGATTGAATAATGTTGAAACCCTTTCAGATTTCAGAAGCAGCTTTGGAGACGATTATGAAGTAACCATTACAGATTCTCCATTGAAAGGCCTGTTAAGCCGTGCTGTAATTGTTACAGATGAAAACAATAAAGTGATTTACACTGAGCAGGTTTCAGAAATTGCTGACGAGCCTAATTACGATGCAGCCCTTGCAGCATTAAACAATTAGTAGAAATAATTTTTGTAAAAAAGCCTTGTGAAATTGATTTGCAAGGCTTTTTTTAATCCAAAATACACAATATATGATGACAAAACTTTATGAAAAATACGGTGAACTCTTTCAGGTAGATGAGGCGCATTTTGAGGAATTTTATGCCCTTCTTAATGATACGCAGTTTTTAAAATCAGATTTCTTTTTGAAGCAGGGTGAAAAATGCAGGTATCTGGGGTTTATCAAAAAAGGAACAATCAGATGCTTTTATATTAATGATCAGGGAAGGGAAATTAACTTTGGATTCTATTTTGAAAATGAATTTTTTACCGATTACGAAAGTATACTTTGTGATACCGTATCCAATATGAATATTCAGGCACTGGAAAATTGTGAGATCTTATTATTAAGTAAAGAACATCTGCAGGCACTCTATCAGAAAGAAGCGTATTGGCAGAAATTTGGAAGGGTAATGAGTGAGAAAATTTATCTGGATGCCAAAAAAAGGATTGATGACTTGTTATGCCTTTCCCCGGAAAACAGGTATTTGAACCTTTTAAAAAAACAACCTCTTCTTTTTCAGAAAATAGCGCAGAAGCATATTGCCAGTTATCTGGGAGTAACAGAGCAGTCATTGAGTAGAATCCGGAGCAGGATCGTAAATTAACTTAAGTTAACGTCTGATGATATTTTAGTTGGTAGATTTATCATTATCAAATTTTAATACTTATCATTATGGAACAAAAAGATTTAACCATTATTTTGGTACACGGAGCTTGGGGAGACGGATCTCACTGGCAATACATTATTCCTTCTCTGGTAAAAGCAGGATGTAAAGTGAGAAGTGTTCAGAACCCTCTTACTTCATTACAGAACGATATTGACAAAACAAAAGATCTTATTGATGCTCAGGAAGGGAAAGTTCTTTTAGTAGGGCATTCTTATGGAGGAGCTGTAATTTCAGGAGCCGGAAATCATGATAAAGTGGTTGGGTTGGTTTATATTGCTGCCTTTGCACCGGATGCAGGTGATAGTTTGGGATCTCTTTTAGGAAGAAGAGAATCTCCGGGTGGAGCGAGCATTTATCCAGATAATAAAGGCTTTTTATGGATTAAATATGATGAATTTCAATCTGCATTCTGTCAGGATCTGGATGACGAAAAAGCTTTGGTAATGGCATTGTCTCAAAAAGCTATCCATGGGCAGTGTTTTGGAGATGTTGCAGGAGAACCGGCATGGAAAACAAAACCAAGCTGGTACCAGATTTCATCCAACGACCGTATGATTCCGGCTGAAACAGAAAAAGAAATGGCAGAGCGTCTTCAGCCTAAAAAAATAATTACATTGGAGGCAGGGCATGCTTCTTTAGCTTCTCATCCTGATGAAGTTACGCAATTGATTTTAGAAGCCGCTTCATCACTTTAAAATATAAATTAACAATCAAGATTGATAAAGCTCTGGGAAATTTTAAGTATTTTCACAGAGCTTTTTTTATTAATAAAGATCAAAATGGTAAAAAGAATTGTAGCCAATATAAAAACCGATGACCTTAAAAAAGGAAATGTCTTTTATCAGGATATTTTAGAACTTGATATTCTGATGGATCATGGCTGGATTATAACCCTTGGGACTGATGAAGAAGCAAAAGTACAGATCAGTTTTGCAGAACAAGGGGGAAATAATACAGAAGTTCCCGATCTTTCCATTGAAGTGGATAATGTGGAGGAGGTTTATCATAAAATGAAGGCAGCAGGCTTTAAAATTACATATGAAATGACCAATGAAGATTGGGGGGTCAGAAGATTCTTTGTAAAAGATCCGTTTGGAAAAGTAGTCAATATTCTTTCCCATCAGTAAAATAAAGTATATCATTCAATAGGAATGGACTTTAGTCTGTTTTAATGAAAATAAAAATAATCATCTGGCTTTAGCCAAAACTTAAAAAAAGTCTATTTAATCTCTTGATTATTATGAAAGCAGACCAAATTATCCCTGTACTCAGAATCTTTGATTATCAGAAAGCTCTTGAATTTTATATTGATTGGCTGGGCTTTGAAATTGCCTGGGAACACCGTTTTGAAGAAAATATGCCTGCTTATATAGAAGTGAAAAAAGAAAATATTATTCTTCATTTGACGGAACATCATGGGGATGCAAGTCCTGGAAGCAGTGTTTTTATTTGGGGAGAAGGTGTTTCAGATTATCATAAGGAACTTATTGATAAAAACTACAAATACAATCGCCCTGGACTTGAAAAAACGTTCTATGATGCCGTTTCTTTCACCGTAAATGATCCGTTTGGTAATAAAATTATTTTCAATGAAAAGTTCGATGAAGCAAAACATGGAACTTTAAAGTTTGATGTAATTGAATAACCTTGTTCGATTAATATAATGTATTCATATCATGTTATCAGCAATACATCAGGAATTTGAATCTCCTGAGGAACTTCAGGACAGCATAAAGTGCTTTTGGTATAACAGACGGTATTATGGCGAATCATTGTCAGGCTTCGAAGTATTACCTGATGGCTATGCTGAAATTATTTTCCATTTTGGAAGTGGGTGTTGTATTTCTCAGCAAGGAAATATAAAAGAATTGCCATCTCCATTTATGATGGGGCTTCTCAATCAGCCAGCTGTTTTTTATACTCAAGACTGTCTGGAAATTATAGGAATTAGATGTTTCCCATGGGCTGTTTTTGATCTGTTGGGGCTGCTGCCAGGTAAAAGTGAAAATGGTGTTTATCTGTTTGAACATCCTGTTGCCGGGCTTCATAGTATTTTAAAAGAACATATTGCAGCAGGCAGAATAGACGATGCAATAATGATGGTAAAAGAATGTTTTATGGAAATACGGTCACATGTACCCGTAGACAGTATGTTATTTAAGGCTGGAGGGGCTCTGAAAAAAGCAAATGGAAGTATTCCTGTGAATCAAATTGCTGCTTCCGCTCATACAACCGTTCGTACATTGGAAAGAAAATTTAAACAATCTTCCGGACATACCGTGAAAGGTGTATCAGGGCTTATGCGTTTTGAACAGGTAAGAAATCATCTCTGGCATTATCCAAACTCCAATATTGCAGGATTGGCTCTGGAATTGGGCTATACAGATCAGTCCCATTTAAGTAGAGAATTTAAGCGATATACAGGCGTTACTCCAGCGGCGTTTGCCAGAGAAGCAAGAAAAAAGCAACAAATTGTAAACAACGATTTTGTCGCATTTATACAAGCATAGCCAATAGATATTAGTGAATTTTGTAGAAGAATCAAGACACTACAAAATTATGATACTGAAAGATAAAAAAATAGCAATCATCGGAGCTGGACCTGTTGGGCTAACAATGGCTGTTTTACTCCAGCAGAAAGGAGCAGATGTAACCGTTTACGAAAGAGATAAAGATGCAGATGCCAGAGTTTGGGGTGGTACGCTGGATCTTCATAAGAATTCAGGGCAAGAAGCAATGGCACGGGCAGGGTTACTTGAAAGATATTATGCTACGGCGCGTCCTATGGGAATAAATATTGCAGATGAACACGGGAATCTGTTATTTACTAAAAACATCACTCCTGAAAATCAACATGACAATCCTGAAATCAACAGGAACCATTTGAGGGAAATATTATTGGACAGACTGAGAGACAATACCGTAATCTGGGACAGGAATTTTACTGAAATGCAAGAAGTTAATGGTCAATGGATGTTGTATTTTGAGAATCAGCCCAATGGTATTGCAGATCTGGTTATAGGAGCCAACGGCGGAATGTCGAAAGTAAGAAAATACGTAACAGAAACCCAGATAGAAGAGACCGGAACCTTTATTATCCAGGGAGATATTCCCCAACCTGAAATTAAGTGCCCGGAATTTTATCAGTGGTGTGACGGGAAAAGGCTCATGGCAGCTTATCAGGGCAATTTATTAGTAGTGAATCCCTATAATAACGGAGCACTTACCTATGGAGTAATATTTAAAAAGCCTGATGAATGGATTTTGAACAATATTCCTGATTTTCAAAACACAGATTGGGTGATGGGGTTTCTTTCCAATAGATTTTCTCAATGGAGTAACCGTTATCAGCAATTATTTCGTTCAACTTCCATTTTTGTTGGGTTGCCCACTAGAATAATTCCTTTAGAGAAGCCCTGGAAAAAAGATCGTATTTTACCGGTAACACTTATCGGGGATGCAGCCCATGTCATGCCGCCTTTTGCAGGACAGGGAGTTAATACAGGATTGATGGATGCAGTAATCTTATCCGATAATTTAACCGGGGGAACATTTGAAACCATAGAAGATGCTATTGCAGATTATGAACAAAAAATGTTCGTCTATGCAAAAGAAGCACAAATACAGTCAGAGCAAAATGAAATAGAGATGCGTGATCCAGGCTTTTCATTTACAAAATTTATCAGATAGCTGATCGTTTTAACGGTTTGATTACTGATTCAAATCATTAAAATTTAAGATTAATAATACTACCTTTACGTTTTCAAAATATAGATGAAACGTTCAGGAACCGCAGATTTACCTCTTCACTATGGCAAAGTACCGCCATGGCTGTATGAACGGATGTCTGTTCTTGGGCTTTCCATTGTAGAAGCTATTCTTGAAGATTATGGTAAAGATGAGGTGCTTCGCAGATTAGCTGATCCGTTTTGGTTTCAAAGCTTTGGTGCTGTTATGGGGATGGACTGGCATTCTTCAGGAATAACCACTTCGGTAATGGGAGCTTTAAAACGTTCCATTAATCCCAATTCCCAATCATTAGGACTTTATATTTGTGGCGGAAAAGGAAAATTTTCAAGAGAAACGCCATCAGAACTCATTCAGATTGCAGAAAAAACAGGCTTAAACGGAACCGAACTGGTAAGAGCCAGTAAATTATCAGCTAAGGTTGATAATACAGCGATTCAGGATGGATATCAGTTGTATCTGCATAATTTTATCCTGTCCGACAATGGAAACTGGAGCGTCATTCAGCAGGGAATGCACGATTCTGACGGAACGGCAAGACGTTATCATTGGCATTCTAAAAATATAACCTCATTTGTTGAAGAACCTCATACTGGAATCAATGGAATTTCAAGAGGCAGTATATTAAACCTGACCGATTCCGGGGCAGCAGAAAACCGGAAGGGAATTCTTGATATTTCTCACACGGATTCTATAGATGTCATGAAAGATTTTTCAAGATTGATTCTTCCTGCTCATCATGATGTTCAGGCTTCAGATGTAGATCTCAAGCGTTTGGGTGCTCTTCTGTATGTTACCCGTGAACAGCAGCCACAGAATTTTGAAGATTTACTGATGTTGGAAGGAGTAGGGCCAAGAACTATGCAGTCTCTGGCTCTTGTGAGCGAAGTCATTCATGGAGCTCCTTCAAGATTTATAGCTCCTGCAAGGTTTTCCTTTGCTCATGGAGGAAAAGATGGGCATCCATTCCCGGTTCCGGTTAATGTATATGATGAAAGCATCAGTATTCTCAGAAAAGGAATCGAAAAGTCAAAACTTGGTAATTCAGATAAGCTGAATACTTTAAATAAGCTTCATCAGATAGTAACCAAAGCTGAAAAAGATTTTACTCCGGATTTTGATATTCAGGAAGTTATTGAAGAGGAACGCCAGAACTCATGGCGCTTTGGTGGAAAAACAGTGATGGGTGATGCCCAAAAACCTAATCCCCCTAAATCGATTCAGCTTTCTTTATTTTAATACGAAAATTTAGAGAGCTATCTATTAGTTTCTATCCAAAATCTAACCTTCTTTCACCATAACAACAAATATTGGTATAACCATTTCCCTCCAGTTGAGGGGTGTCAAATCTGTGATTTGACGGGGTGGTTCTCTCTCCCAATCATTTCCTTTTCATAAATATTTAAAACATTTGTTTAATTATTTATGTTTATCAAATCATTTTAAATTCAATATGGTATGTTATTTAAAAAATATTTTGTTTAATAATAATTACCCTTAATTCAATTAAAAATTTTAATTTTAAAGACTTAAAAAAATGACCTGATGACCTATAAATCCTTAGAAGTATGCTACGATTTTCCGTTTTTTCTTCAGGAAGAACTTGATGAAATATTTCAGGCTCACGAAAAAACATCCTTTCAAAAAGGTGATTTTATTCTTGAGGAAGGTAAAATGGCCAATGAGTATTATATTCTGGATAAAGGGCTGGCCCGTTCATTTGTAAATGATTTTAACGGAAATGAAGTCACAACCCACTTTTTTGTTGAAAATGAGGTGATTATTGAAGTTTTATCCATGTTTCAAAGAATACCCACACAGGAAAATATTGTATGTATCACAGATTGTGAATGCTGGAAGCTGGATTATGAGACTTTTGAGGAACTATTTCACAAAATTCCCAACCTTAGAGAATGGGGAAGAGCATGGATGTCTAAAGAGCTTTTTGATTACAAACAAAGATCCGTGGAAATGTTCACTCTCTCAGCTACAAGAAGATATCTGAATCTCTTGGAGCAGAAATCTAAAGTCATACAGTTTGCTCCATTAAAACAGATTGCATCTTACCTTGGAGTAACAGATACTTCCCTAAGTAGAATCCGTAAGGAATTGGTCTCTCATCCCAAGAAAATTTAAATCTTGCCCTATGACAAGTAGATTTTCATCATACCTTGGTAATTTTGGTTAAAAGTTTAACACCAAATTTATACAAAATGAAAATCAATCAGATCTATGTCAATTTACCCGTAAAAGACGTACAGAAAACCAGAGCATTCTGGACAACGCTTGGGTTTTCTATTAACGAACAGTTTTCAGATGATAAAGCAGTGTGTGTAGTGATGAAAGAAGATCATATTTACACCATGTTTCTGAAAGAAGAGTTTTTTCAAACCTTTACCAACAGACCTTTTGCCAAAGGGGATACCACTCAGGTGCTTCTTGCTATTGGTGTAGAAAGCAGAGAAGAAGTAGATCAGATGGTAAAATCTGCTCTTGAAAATGGAGGTTCCAAATACAGCGAGCCTATGGATCATGGATGGATGTATCAAAATGCTTTTGCTGATTTAAATGGACATCAATGGGAAGTAATGTATGCAGATGCCTCTCAAATCCCTTCCGAATAGTCTATTAATCCAAAATATCATATGAGAAATGGAAACAAAATCAAATGAAATAGAATTGGTGAAGCATCAGGTAGGAGTGACCTATAAAGTGATTCTTATTAATATTGAGGGAATTACCCATGAGGAATCAATGATTTTCCCTAATGGTGAAGCTAATTGTATGAATTGGGTATTAGGGCACCTGATTGATGTAAGAAATGGATTGTTAAATATTCTGGGAGAAGAATCACTATGGAATGGAGATCCATTTTCAGCTTACAAAAGAGGAGTTACTGCTTTAGAAAAGAAAGATGAATTTATAGATTTTGAAGAATTAAAATCCTATCTGAAAGAATCTCAGGAAAAATTGGAAACGAAATTAAATACCCTCGAAAAATTTAATCCTGAAAATATTAATGATATTGGAACGCTCTGTTTTCATGAGAACTATCACTCGGGGCAGCTGGGCTATATTCGTAGACTCTTAGGGAAATCCGGAGGCATAAAATAGCATGCCAGCTCAAAGATTGACACAAAAGTTAAAAAATAACATGGTTACTCCAAAAAATCTGCGTAATCTGTAAAATCTGCGAGAAAAATATATGCGTCATTCAATTTTATCACAGGCAAAATCCTTGCGCCTTACAACACAACGCTTATCAATAATCTTGCGCCTTTCCAACCTTTAATCTCAAAAAATAAAATAATGGACACGCCAAAATCAAAAAAAATAGAAGTCATTATTCCGGCCTACAGAATGCACACCCAAGGCTTTATCAATGTTTTGGATGGCATTTCGGAAGAAGATGCTTTGAAAAGAATTGAAAACAAAACCAACCATATTGTCTGGATGGCAGGAAACTTTGTGAATATGCGCTACGGCTTAGGCGGAGTACTTGGTCTTCAGGAACAGGATCCTAATAATGACTTGTTCTTTCAGGGAAAGGGCTTGGACGAAAGTTTTAAATATCCAACGTTAGCTGATCTGAAGAAAAACTTTCATGATATTTCTTCAAAAGTATATCAAAAGTTATTGGAAGTTACAAACGAAGAGCTGGATGAAATTTTCGAAATCGGAATGAATATTCCTTTTGTTAAAGAAACCAAACTCAACTTTGCTGGAATGTGTATTGGGCGTGAAGATTATCTCTGTGGACAGATTGGTCTCATGCGTAGAATTTTAGACTATCCGGGAATGAAGTATGGTGTGGATGAAAACATTAAATACTAATCTATGAATCCGGTAGAAAAAGGATATAAGCAGGTTAACGGAATTCAGTTGTATTATGAAATTTATGGATCCGGTCAACCTTTGGTTTTAATTCACGGAGGAGGTTCTTCCATTCTGTATGACTTTAAAGAGGTTATTACAAGACTGGAAAGTAGATTCCAGCTTATTGGTATTGATCTCCAGAATCATGGACGAAGTGAGCACCGCGATATTCCTGAAACATTTGAACAGGATGCTGATGATGTGGCAGGGCTTTTGGCAGCCCTTAATATTGAAAAAGCCTCATTCTGGGGATTCAGTAATGGAGGGAATACCGTGATGCAGATTGGGAATCGCCATCCCAAAATCGTAAAAAAACTGGTAGTGGCTTCAGCATTTTATAAAAGAAACGGAATGATGGATGGCTTTTTTGAAATGATGGATGAAGCAACCTTTGACTCAATGCCGGAGCCCTTCAAAATTAACTTTCTGAACCTGAATCCTGACTTTTCTAAGTTGGAAAACCTTTTTGAGAAGGATAGTAAGAGAATGCAAACCTTTGTAGACTGGGGTGATGAGGTAGTGAGTTCTATACAATCACCAACCTTATTCATCAGTGGAGATAAAGATGTAATGAAACCGGAACATACCGTAGCAATGTGGCGTCTGGTAGAAAACTCACAGCTGATGATTCTTCCTGCAACCCATGGAACGTATATGATGGCTGATTTTGATGGCAGCCTCAACGAGAATTTAATCGACTTTACAACCAAAGAAGTAGAAATATTTTTAAATCACCATAATCATTAATTACACTCATTTCTTTTACACCAGGACATTGGTGCTATTTGTAAAATTATTTGTGTCATTGCGTTTAAATAAAACAATAAATAACATTTTAAAATTAAAAATCATGGCAAAATTAAATCCGTACCTGAATTTCGATGGAAAAGCTGAAGAAGCTTTCAGTTTTTACAAATCTGTTTTTGGAGGTGAATTCGTAGGAGAAGTTCATAAAATGGGAAATGCTCCGGGAACTGAAAACCTTTCTGAGGAAGAAAAGAACAGAGTAATGCATATTGCACTTCCAATCGGGAATGATCTGTTAATGGCTTCTGACATTGTTCCAAGCTTCGGACAGAAGTTAAATATAGGGAATAATAACTATGTTTCTATTTTCCCGGATTCAAGAGACGAGGTGGACAGAATTTTTAAAGGCCTTTCTGAAGGCGGAAACATAGAAATGCCTATTGAAGACCAGTTTTGGGGAGATTATTTTGGTAGTTTTCAGGACAAATATGGTGTTCATTGGATGGTAAATTATAATGAAGAATACGGGAAATAATCTTATATTTAACTAATTATAACAAGGGGTGCCCGTTTTCGGGCAGCTCTTTTGTTCAATTAAAAAAATAAATTATGGATCCAATTAAAATAGACATTACCATTTTAGCGCCGGTAGAAAAAGTATGGAATTACTTCAATGAACCCAAGCATATCACAAAATGGAATTTTGCTCATGAAAGCTGGCATTGTCCCAGTTCTGAAAATGATCTGAAAGTAGGAGGGAAATTTAAGAATAAAATGGAAGCAAAAGATAAAAGCTTTGCATTTGATTTTGAAGGGGTGTATGATGAAGTAAACCCGCATGAACTTATAAAATATCACATGGAAGATGGCCGTAATGTAGAAGTGATCTTTGATAAGATCGATGAGAATACCACAAAGGTCACTGAAATCTTCGATCCGGAGAAACAAAATTCTGTGGAAATGCAGAGAGAAGGCTGGTATGCTATTCTCAACAATTTCCATAAGTATGTTGAGAATCACTAAAAATATTTTTTGTAGCCATGATCAATTTAGTTATCATGTCAAAGAGTTTGAATTCCATCTATACGGTCAGCTATGATCCGGAAGACGATTTTCTTCTGGGAGTAATTGCAGTACCCGCCAGAAAGGCCTTGAAAAAGGAAAAAATAAATTCTTTGGAAAAGCTGTCAGATTATTCTGAGAAGGAAATTCTACAGTTACATGGTTTCGGAAAAAATGCGATGATGAAGCTGAGAGATCATATGAAGGAGCATCAAATGTGTTTTAAAGAAGCATAAAAGTAAAAAACACCTGGATTTTTTATCGTGTCGTTGCAGATAGATGAATGTAATTTTCTTTGAATGCAAGGACATAAGATTTCTTTTGCTTCATGTTTTTTATACTTATGATTTTTTTTACCATGAAATTAATAAGTGTCTTTGCTATTCTGAATAAAACAAAGTGTAATAATGAATTTCAATATAGCCAGAACATTTTCTGAAAATTATAAACAATACAAAATCAACTATAAAATTTAAACTTATGAATAACGATATTTTCCCATGTCTCTGGTATGACGGAGATGCCAAACAATCCGCAGAATTCTACTGTAAGGTTTTTGATGGTGAGATTACAGCAGATACTCCGGTAGTAATGAATATTGATTTGTTCGGACAAAGATTAATGCTTCTTAATGGAGGACCTCAATTTAAAAAGAACCCTTCGGTCTCATTTATGGTCATCTGTGATAGAGAAGATGAGGTGCAGAAATATTGGGATCAGTTAGTAGATGGAGGGATGGCCCTGATGGAGCTTGGTTCTTATTCATGGAGTAAAAAATATGGTTGGGTGCAGGATAAATATGGAGTGACATGGCAACTGTTTTTAGGAGAAAAAGCACAGGAACAGAAAATAGTTCCTACTTTGATGTTTATTCATGAAAATAACGGTAAAGCAAAAGAAGCAATGGAGCTTTATACTCAAACTTTTCCCAATTCAAGCATTGGAAACATCCTGAAATATGGAGAGGGAAGTGAAGGGCATCCTATACCGGAGCCGGCAGAAAATGTTCAGCATGCCAATTTTGTAATTGACAGATATTCATTGTTCTGTATGGATAATTCTTATGATCATCAGTTTGATTTTAATGAAGGAATCTCAATGGTGGTTATGACAGATGATCAGCAACAAACGGATATGTATTGGAACGCCCTTACTGCAAACGGAGGCAGGGAAAGTATGTGTGGTTGGCTAAAAGATAAATATGGCTTCAGTTGGCAGATCGTTCCTAAAAGACTCATTCAGCTAATGAACGATTCTGACCAGGAAAAAGCATATAAAGTGGTGCAGGCTATGATGAAAATGCAGAAAATTATTATTCAGGATTTAGAAGACGCTTATAGTTCTTAAAGATATTTCGGCTTGTTGTTTGATGCTGTTTAGATAAAAGGTTTGCTTATGAAAACACAGAACAAATCACAATCTAAGTCTAAAGTCCCTAAAGATGGGCTATTCCCGGAAATTATCAGGAATGACTATCAGGGAAGCCGAAAGCTATTGAATAAAAAAGCTGTTATTTCAGGAGGAGACAGTGGAATAGGACAGGCGGTGGCTGTTCATTTTGCAAGAGAAGGAGCTGATGTTGTTATTGTTTATAAAGAAAGTGACGATGATGCTAAAGAAACCCAAAAATTAGTAGAAAAAGAGGGCAGAAAATGTCTTTTGATCAAAGGAGATCTTACCAGGAAAGCATTCAGAAATAAGTGTCTTGATAAGGTTAAAGAAGCTTGGAAGAATATTGATATTTTAGTCAATAATGCAGGTATTCACACTTCAAAAAAAAGTTTGGAAAAAATTTCTGACGAACAGATTCAAAAGACCTTTGAGACCAATATCATTTCTATGATCTCTTTTACTAGGAATTTTCTATCGCTGATGGGAAAAGGAGGCAGAATCATCTGTACAACATCTGTTACAGCTTATCGTGGAAGCAATCATCTGATTGATTATGCAGCAACAAAAGGAGCTGTACTGTCTTTTATCCGTTCATTGGCTGATAATCTTGCAGAAAAGAAGATTTTAGTTAATGGCATTGCGCCAGGTCCTATTTGGACACCGCTCGTAAAAGAAGCCTTTGACGACCTTTCAACCTTTGGGAAAGATACTCCACTGAAACGGGCCGGTCAGCCATCAGAAGTTGCTCCGGCATATGTTTTCCTTGCCTCTAAAGATGCTGATTATATCACAGGTGAGGTGATTCATATCAACGGTGGAGATTTTGTCGGAGGCTAGTTCAGTATTTTATCATATTTATACTTTCAAATCCTCAAATTTATACCACTTAATACATTAAAAAAATTATGGAACAATTATCATATGAAATAGAAATTAATGCAGAACCAGAAAAAGTGTGGAGCGTCCTTTGGGGAGGTATTACCTACAGACAATGGACAACTGCTTTTACAGAAGGGTCTTTTTATGAAGGAGTATTGGAAGAAAATAATATCATAAAATTTCTTGACCCCAAACATAATGGAATGTACAGCCGGGTTGAAAAAATGATTCCCAATCAGGAAATAAAATTTCTGCATTTAGGGGAGATCTATGAAGGAATTGAAGTTGCTAAAGAATGGGGGGATGCAACGGAGTCTTACATCCTGGAAGAAAATGACGAAGGAACATTGTTGAAAACAGTTATTAAAACTCCAGCTGAGTTTAAAACATTTTTTGAAGAAAAATTCCCCAAAGCTCTTAATATTATTAAACATCTTTCTGAAAATCAGCTTTAAAGCTGTAGTGATGAAAAATAATTCAAATCAACCACAAAAATTTACAATATGGAAACTCTATCGTACGAAACAATAATAGATGCTCCTCTCCAAAAAGTATGGGATATTCTCTGGGGTCCTAAAACATACAGTGAGTGGACAAAATACTTTGGTGCCGGATCTTCTGTTATGAAATCCGACTGGCAGGTTGGTGGAAAGACCTATTTCCTTAATGAAAAAGGTGATGGAATGGTTTCTACCATAGACAGCATGGACGAACCCCGTCAAATTGTTTTTAAGCATTTAGGAATGACAGAAAATGGAGTAGAAGATACACAAAGCAAAGAGGTTATGGAGTGGAGCGGTTGCTTTGAGAAATATTTTCTGACTGATTTTGATGGAAAGACAAAGCTTCATACAGAAGTTCAGGTAGATAAAGAATGGCGGGATCACATGGATACAGGTTTTACAAAAGGATTGATGGTGGTGAAGAGTCTGGCAGAAGGAGTTAATCTTAGTTCAGTGTAGAGCTCGATATTCAAAGTTGTAGGCTTTGTAATTGATGTCTCTTGTATTAACTTTCATCTATCAATTCAGAAAAATATGAAATTATTAGTAATTCTTTTCGGTACATTTATATTAGCTTTACTGGGAACAATGGTATTTCAAGGAAAGCCGGATCTTTTATTTTCGGGAAATCTCGGGATGGCAGTCTTTATTGTATTTACAGGATTTTCCCATTTTAAATTCCAGAAGGGAATGGCAATGATGATTCCCGGTTTTATTCCTGCTAAAATCTTTTGGGTGTATTTTACAGGCTTTCTGGAAATCGCCGCCGGAATAGGGCTGATGATTCCTGCTATTCGTGAAACAACTGCAGTTTTATTGATTATCTTTTATATATTGGTTTTTATCGCCAATATCAATTCATCCCAAAAGAATATTAATATTTTTAAAGCAGATTACACAGGGCCGGGAATGCAATACCTTTATACTCAAAGAATTCCCATGCAGATTATTTTAATAGCCTGGACCTGGTACTTCGGAATGTATTTATAATGAACATGCAGGCAGTCTTCGGGACTGCTTTTTTATTTCGAAATATTCAAAAGAAATGTTAAATATTGTAACGTTTTATGCTTTTTGACTGTCTTATCTGTAAAGAATCTGATTTTTTATTGATGAAATATTGAATTGAAGACTCTGTTTTTAACTTTAAAAACGTAAGTTATGAATCTAAATTCCAAAATTTTCGGTACAGCTTATATTGTACTTTCTGCTATTATGATTAACGCACAAAATTCTGCAAGTAAACTTCCGGGAGATCCTACGCTTCCGTCTACCAAAGCTAATCTTGAAAAACTGGTGTCCTACGATAAAGGAACCTTCAAATATAAAGTAGAAGATTATTTTGCAAGGCCCAAAGCTTCAGCATTTAAAATTTCTCCTGATGGAAAATACCTTTCTTACAAAGAAAAAGATAAGGACAGCAAAAACCATGTATACGTTAAAGAACTGAACACGGGGAAGATTACTAAAGCTATTGTTGAAAAAGATGATCTGATAAAAGCCTATGGCTGGCTGAATAAAAGCCGTCTGTTTTACACTCAGGATAGAGGTGGAAATGAAAATATCCACTTATACGCTGCGGATGTAGATGGAACGAATCTTAAAGATTTAACACCATTTGACGGAATCACCTTAGGAGAAATTATTCCTATAAAAGATTCCGACTTCGTTGTGGTTACGATGAATAAGAACAATAAGCAGATCTTCGAGCCGTTTAAAATCAATTTTGTAACTGGAGAAATGACTCAGCTGTATGAAAATAAAGATGTCAACAGTCCTATTGACGGGTATATTTTTGATAAAGACGGAAATTTAAGAGGATACAGCGTTCTTGAAAACGGATTGACTACGAAAACGTATTACAAAGATTTACAGACTGGGAAATTTAATCTTCTGAAATCTGCAGACTGGTCAGACACCTTCAGTATTATCAGGTTTAATGATCATTCTAAAAATAAGGATGAAGCTTATGTAGTGACCAATTTAGATGGTGATAAAGCAAGAATTGTTTTGTACGATCTGAAAAAAAATGCTGTGATCAAAGAAGTATATGCTAACCCTGTATATGACGTAAGCTCAATAAGTGTTGCGGGTAAGAACAGAAATTACGAACTGGATTATGTCAGCTATGAAGGGTTAAAAGGAGAAACAGTTCCTGTAAGTAAGTTTTATAAAGAAATTGATGATCAATTAAAAGCGCAGTTTAAAGATAAAGAATTTGGTATTGTTTCCTCTGATGATAATAATGAGAAGCTTTTGGTAGTGGTGGGAAGTGATAAATTATACGGAACCTATTACGAGTATGATACCAAAACCAAGCAGACAAAACTTCTTTACAATCTTATGCCACAGCTGAAAGAAGAAGATATGGCTGAAATGAGACCTATCGAATTCAAAAGCAGAGACGGATTAACCATTCGTGGATATATTACACTGCCTAAAGCAGCATTGGAAGGGAAAAAAGTTCCTCTGATTGTCAATCCTCATGGTGGTCCTCAGGGAATAAGAGATCATTGGGGCTTCAACCCGGAAACGCAGTTGTTTGCAAGCAGAGGATATGCGACGCTTCAAGTGAACTTCAGAATTTCAGGGGGCTATGGAAAAGAGTTCCAGAAAGCTGGATATAAGCAAATCGGAAGAAAAGCTATGGATGATGTGGAAGACGGAGTAAAATATGCTATTAGCCAGGGTTGGATAGACAAAGATAAAATAGCAATTTATGGAGGAAGTCATGGTGGATATGCTACTTTAATGGGCTTAATTAAAACTCCGGATCTATATGCGTGTGGAGTAGATTACGTAGGAGTATCTAATATTTTTACCTTCTTTGCTTCTTTCCCTGAATATTGGAAGCCCTATAAAGAAATGGTAAAACAGATCTGGTATGACCTGGATAATCCTGAAGAAGCTAAAATTGCTAAAGAAGTATCACCTGTGTTTCAGATTGATAAAATCAAGAAACCATTATTTGTGGTACAGGGAGCCAATGACCCTAGGGTAAATATCAATGAGTCTGATCAGATTGTAAAAGCAATGCGTGCCAAAGGTTTCGAAGTTCCTTACATGGTAAAATATGATGAAGGACATGGATTTGGAAAAGAGCCTAACAGAATCGAACTGTATAAATCAATACTGGGATTCTTTGCTGAGAATTTCAATAAAAAATAAACAGGCAATTTTTATAATTTTTGAAACGGAGGATGTAATGTCTTCCGTTTCTTTTTTGTCATTGCGAGCGTAGCGAAGCAATCTTTATAGAATTGGATGCTGAGGTTGGACAACGTAAGGAAGCAAATTTATTGAATTGCTTTATGTTTTTAAGGCGCAAGGATTTTATCTGCGATAAAATTGAATGATGCCTATATTTTCTCACGGATTTCACAGATAACGCAGATTCTTAATTCGTAATCTATTGTTTAGCGAGTTTTATATTATGGTAAAAGTTGTTCTTCTATAGATTAATAGATAGAATAACGACTTTTGTTATTCAGAGCGAAACGAAGTGTAAATAGTCTCTCAAATATTTCATATAATTTTTAAGCCTCAATCATCTGTTAGATCTGCTAAATCCGCGAGATAAATAAAAAAATCAACCGCTTCTTTATCATTGTGAATGAAGCAAAACGTAATGAAGAATCTCAATAATGATCTTACAAAGGTTTTATAGTTTATTAAGGAATGGTTCCCCCAAACCTTGACAGGTTTTCAAAACCTGTCAAGGTTCGTCTTTTCTCCACAATTAGTCATAGAAGCGGTTACCTCACAGCGTATATTGGCGTAAGTACGGCGCGAGGAGTATGAGCGGATAGCAGGAAATAGCTCCTGAAAAAAATGAATAGTAATAAATAATGAGTGACTGAATATATAAACAGATGAAATAAAAGCCTGATGAATAAAAGAAAAACAGAAATTCCGGAAAAATATTTTAAATTTATTAAAGTAAAATAAAAAGGATAGCCGTCATATCAGTATGGAGGTTGTCGAAAAAATAACAATGCCACAGAAGGATAAAGACAGTATCATCTCACAAACCGTTTCGAACTACGGAGGGAAGCTGATGTCCTATATTCGTCCCAAAGTGAAAAATACGGAGGATGCGGAAGATATTCTGCAGGAAGTGTGGTATCAGTTCAGCAGTATTACCAATCTTTCCGAGATTGTGAATGTTGGGGGCTGGTTGTACAGGGTAACGGCGAATAAGATTACAGACCGTTACCGTAAAAAGAAAACAGAAAATCTGGAAGATTTCGTCTATGAAGATGAAGACGGAAGCTTTTCTATCAAAGATATTTTATTGATGGATGAAAGTGCCGGGCCTGAAGTGAAAATGTTTCAGGATGAGATCTGGAAAAAACTGTTTGAAGCGCTTGATGAACTTCCCGAAAAACAAAGGCTGGTCTACGTAGAAAATGAACTGAACGACAAAACCCTCCAGGAGATTGCTGATGAACAGGGAGAAAACATCAAAACCATCATCAGTAGAAAAAACTATGCTGTGAAGCATCTGAGAAACAGATTGAGAAGATTATACGAAGATTTAAAAAGTTAGAAAAAGAAATTATGAATTATAAACACAAAAAGGGCTGGATTTTTTTATTGTTATGTCCACCATTAATTCTCCTAGCCGTTACCTGGATCGTAATGTCGCTGTGGAATTGCCTTCTTCCTGAAATTTTAGGGGTAAAATCCATTACATACTGGCAGGCGATGGGAATCCTGATCTTAAGTAAGATTCTTTTCGGAGGTTTTCATTTCGGAAAAGGGATGAGAGATTTCAAAGAACGAAAAATGAGAGAGAAAATGGAAGGATTATCGCCCGAAGAAAAAGAGAAATTTAAAGAAGCCTGGAGAAATAGATGCTCCGGAGGATTCTTCAACAGAAATAACGAATAATTTGAAAATTTTAAAGAAGTAGTAAAGTAAAATTAAAATTCATTCGTCTTTATAAAAAACAAGAAGTAGTAAAATTTAAAATTTTGAAAAAATGAAAAATTCAGCATTAAAAGGAGCTCTTGGAGCACTAGCCGTTGTGGGTGTAGCCTTAATCGCTAAAAAAGCAGTACAAAGAAAAAGATTTATCAGAGGTATTTTTGATGAATACGGAATCAAAGAAAAATCCCCTTTCGGATTAGCCGATAAAATCAGAGAAATGAATGATGATCAATATCAGGAACTGAAAGGAAAATTCAAAAAAGAATTCAGTTCAAGATGCTGCAGAAAGGATAATACCTGCGAAGCATAAAAAGTAAATAACTAAATTGAAATTGTTTAATTCGGGCTCGGGGAAGCAAAGCTTCCCGAGCCCGAATTTTTTTATTTTAAGCCAATCAGGTCATTCTGCAGAATTTAAGAATGTTTTGGCAGTGAATGTATTGATTAAAGACTAAATTTGTTTTTCTTTCATTTTACAATCATGATACCGAAGAATATTTTCATCATCATACTTGCTTTTTTTTCTATTGTTGTATATGGACAGAAATCTGAATTGAAGAATAAGCAATATATTTTCTTTTTGCACAACAAATTTCTGGAGGACCATTCAGCAGATGAAGCGCATCCTAAATATGGTATTGTAGAGTATGAAAAAGTCCTTCATCAGTTGAAAGACAGCAGTAATGTTATTCTTTTTGAGAAAAGAAAACCTAATACTGATCCGGCAGTATATGCTCTGAAAATAAAGAAACAGATTGATCGTCTTATTAAAAAGGGAGTTAAAGCTGAAAATATTACAGTTGTAGGAACCTCTCAAGGCGGTTATATTGCACAATATATTTCCTGGTATGAAAAAAATCCGGAGCTGAAATTTGTTTTTATTGGTGCTAGTTTTAAAGATGATTCTTTAGAGAAAGATGAAAATTTCAGATTGTATGGAAGAATACTTTCCATTACAGAAAAATCGGATGACGGACATGTTCCTCTATCGCAGGAGCAGCGATTTATCAGATCAGATATCAAAGATTTTAAAGAGATTGAGCTTAATACAGGATTGAACCACGGATTTTTGTTTAAAGCTCTTGATGCCTGGATTATTCCAACAAAAGAATGGATCAATCGTAAATAACTATGGAGAATACAGGTAATTAACTTCGTATGGTTTGTTGAGAAGCATAAAAGCACAGATTTTTTGCCACGAATGCGCGAAAAAAAAATACTTTAAATATCAATTAAAAAAAGTCTTTTCTATGTTCCTATGTGGTAATTTTTTAAACCACATAGGAACATAGGTATTATGCAAATAAACTCATTTGTGCATTAGTGGCCATCAAACATGTAGTATTCAATTTTATTGCAGATAAAATAAAACACAATGCTTATCAATAATCTTACGATTTTGTGCTTTCCAACACTGATGTCATATGTAACATTAAGATTGCTTGCTCGCAATTGTAAAAACGGATAGAGTTAAGCATTATAATATATTGATATTTGTTAGGAACAACAGCTTATTATTTACGTTGAATACAAAGTAAAAAGAAAAATAAATCCTTATTTTTGTATTGCTCAATGAAAGATTACTACTATTTTCTCGGTATATCGCAGGATGCTTCAGAAGAAGACATCAAAAAGGCTTATCGCAAGCTCTCTCTGAAATATCATCCCGATAAAAATGAGAATGATGATTTTTTTGCAGACCGGTTTCGTGAAATTCAGGAAGCCTATGAAACATTGAATGATCCTGTAAGCAGACGTAGTTATGATCAGAATTTAGAAAGTCATCAACGAAGTTTCAGATATAATATTCCACCTGTCATTAAAACTTTTACAGCCAATAAGATTCATGTGAAAAAAGGGGAGGAAATTATTATCAGCTGGCAGACCAGCAATGCGGATGTGGTAAAGGTTCTGCCTTTCGGGCTTGAAAAACCTTATGGTGAAAGAGTTTTTAAGATTACAGAATTTAAAGACGGAAAATTCCAGTTACTGCTTCATGCAACCAATTCACTATTGCATAAAACCGTAGTTCAGGGAATTACCATTACTGAAGTTTTTGAAAATGATACTGACAAATTCAAAAATACAGTGGATGAAATGTTTAAGCCACAGCCTAGAACGGTGATGAACAAATCCGGCCAGCCCAAAATTGTTATACTGTTTTGGGGTGTTATTGTACTGGCAGTTGCTTTATATTTCCTGATAAAAGAAGTTTTTTAAGCCATTTTCTTTCTTCCGGGGCACTTTTTACATCTTTTCCCTTTCTTGAATTTTTTGCAGCACGATTTCTTTTCGCAAAACATCTCTTCATTGCTGAATGAGTATACTGGAGCCAAAGGTGGAACTTTAAACGGGGTAATCATATTCATGTTGCAAATATATTAATTTAGAATAAATATAAT
>NZ_JBBGZQ010000037.1:0-32172 GCF_037572595.1 Chryseobacterium sp. MYb328
AAATATATTTATTTCACAAAATACTGATATGAGCAAAAAACTTTTACTATTTTTTCTTTTTATTGTATTCATTCAGATAGCAAAAGCTCAGAATGAGTTTATCACAGTCTGGAAACCAAGCCTTCCTTCATATTCTTCTATAGGAATTCCATATAATTCTAATGAAAATCAGATCTGGTTTCCCGGAAAAGGAACTAACTATAATATCTATTGGGAAGAAATAGGCTACCCTTCTCATAATGCCACTATATTGAATCTATCTTCCGATTATCAGATACTTATTGATTTTGGGCATCCATTAAATCCTACTCCTTCAGATGCTACTTATCGGGTAAAAATAAGTAATGGGAATGGAAATTTCGATCAAATACAATTTATGAGTTCTCAGATAATCAACGGAAACCAAACTCTTGGTACCGTAGGAGATTCATATAAAATAGTAAATATTGAACAATGGGGAAATATCACGTGGAATTCTATGCAGCATGCATTTAATCGTTGCGAAAATCTGGATATTACAGCAACTGACACTCCTGATCTTTCTGAGGTAAATGATATGTCTAATATGTTTTATAACTGTCATAATCTGGTTGGGAATCCCACCATCAATAACTGGGACATATCCCATGTTACCTCCTTAGTAGGAACTTTTAATGCCTGCTATTTATTTAACCAACCTATAGGGAACTGGAATACTTCCAACGTGACTTCAATGGGGGCAACCTTCCTCATGGCACAAAATTTCAATCAGCCCATAGGAAACTGGAATACCTCTCAAGTAAAGACTACAACTTCAATGTTTTTTTATGCTCTGGAATTTAATCAGCCTATCGGTACCTGGGATATGTCACATAATCTTCAAATGGAACTGATGTTTGTAGGAGCCGGACAATTTAACCAACCTATAGGAAACTGGAATACATCCAATGTCACTGATATGCATGCTATGTTTCAATATGCAACAAACTTTAACCAGGACATCAGTGCATGGAACACAGGTAATGTGAAATTGATGAGGGATATGTTTTTTATGGCTGAGCAGTTCAACATTAATATTTCAAACTGGAATATAAGTAATGTAAAAGACATGTCTAATATGTTTAACGGTGCAAAAAAATTCAATCAAAATATTGGCGGATGGGATGTAAGCTCAGTAACCAATATGTCCAATATGCTTAATAATGCAAAAGCTTTCAATCAGGATTTAGGAAATTGGAAACTCAATTCATTACAAATAGCCAACAATGTTATTGCAAATACTGCGATAAACTGCCAAAACTACAACAACACTCTTTATGGATGGAGTCAAAATCAATCAATATCTAATAATGTCAATATATCACCGGTTTCTTCTCTTGTTTACTCAACTCCCCAAGCGGCTACAGCAAGAGATTATCTGATGAATTATAAAGGCTGGACCATTACCGGAGATACCTATAATCAGGAATGTGAATCCCATCTTGGAACCTCAGATATAAAAACGGATAGTACAATAAGCATTTATCCCAATCCGGCTACAGATTTAATCTATATAAAAAATACCCATGCAGAGCAATATGCTATCCTTGATCTGGCTGGCAGAGTTATTTTAAAAGGAATTCCTGTAAACGAATGCATTCATATCCAAACTTTAACTCCCGGCAACTACGTTTTACAACTCCAGTCAAAAGATACTGTCCAGAATTTAAAATTTATCAAAAAATAGAATAAAGAAAGCCTCACTTTTCAGTAAGGCTTTATATTTGGTTTAAACTTAATTATTTATCAAAATGATTAGGATGCTGCGATTTGATATCTTCTACTGTTCCCAATACTTTATCTTTCAAAGAATCCTGATATTTTTGAAGTTTTACAGCAACTTCTTCATTCCCGCTTCCAATAATTTTAGCTGCTAAAATCCCTGCATTCAACGCTCCGTTTAGCGCTACCGTTGCTACCGGAATTCCGCCCGGCATCTGAAGGATTGAAAGAACAGAATCCCATCCGTCAATAGAATTACTGGACAAAATAGGAACCCCGATCACGGGTAATGTTGTACAGCTTGCTACCATTCCCGGAAGATGAGCTGCCCCTCCTGCCCCTGCAACAATCACCTTAAGACCTCTCTCCTGAGCGGTCTTAGCATAATCGAACATCCTTTCCGGTGTTCTGTGTGCTGAAACTACAGTCAATTCATAAGGGATATCCAGACTTTTTAGGAAATTTGCAGCCTGTTCCATGATCGGCAGATCACTCTGACTGCCCATAATAATACCTACCATCTTCAATTTTTATTAGATGTTCAAAGATAAAAAATTAAAATTTAAGCTGGAAGTCAGGAAGGTTGAGGCTGGAAGTTTATTTCCGAACAATATAATACCCTATTCATTTTATACTGCAATGGGTATTAAGTCTACCATAACTTCCCTCTTCCAGCCTCCAGCTTCTCTCCCATCTGTATCATTAAAAATCTCCTCAACTGTACCCATTCAGATCACAAAGAAACACCTATATTTGTTTGTTACACTTCATTTACTTTGAAAGATTATAAACTTATTTTTGCTGTTCTTACCGTAGCTTTTGTCTGGGGAACCACATTTTTAGCGATCCGTGTTGCGGTGGAAACCATTCCTGCTTGGTTTGTAGCTGGAATCCGCCAGTTTCTGGCATCAATAATTATGCTTATTCTTCTTCTTTCGAGAAATGAATTCAAATGGATTGGCTGGAAAAGTTTGGGGTATCAGATTGTATTTGCTACTTTGATGCTGGTGATTGCCAATGGGATGACGACTGTTGCTGAAGAAACGGTATCAAGCAGTCTGGCATCACTCATCAGTGCCTGTTCTCCTATTCTTGTATTTTTAGGAAGTGTGGCTGTTGGTTTACAAAAGTTCAGCATCCGTGCCTTTCTCGGTGTTTTGCTGTGCTTCAGCGGAATCCTTTTTATTTTCTGGGACGGTTTACAGGATCTTGCCAACCCCGACTACAGGATGGGAATGATCTTCCTTTTTTGTGCGATCTCAGGATGGGCTTCAGGAACCATCTTCACTAAGAAGCTGAATATTCAAAGCGGAAATATCACCCTGAATTTATTTTACCAGTTCCTGTTTGCAGGGATTGTTCAGATTATCCTGGCTTTCGTTTTCTCAGAGCATTATAACTTTGGAAACTGGACGTTAAAAAGTATTTCAGCTATGTTATACCTGTCTGTTTTCGGTTCTGTAGCGGCATTTTTTGCATTTCATTATGCTTTAACTAAAATTTCTCCCGTGCAGGTTTCCATATTGGCTTATATCAACACTATTATTGCCATATTTCTGGGCTGGCTGATTATGGATGAACAGATAACTTTCAAATTTATTCTTGCAGCTGCATTAATTATTTGTGGTGTGTTTATCATTAATTATAAACCGGAGATGTTCAGAAGACAGAAGGTAGCTCCATAAGATAGTTTAGTATAAGAAAATGAATTTGTCCTTTCTCAATGTGCTTCAGTAAGAATTCTACAATTGTTCAAACTATACATTATTTGTAGATTCCATTGATCTTTAACCAGTTTAAAAACAAATTCGCCCATTCACCGGTATTGGTATCTTTTTTACCTAATCCCCAGCCATGGCCTCCGGATTGAAACAAATGTAATTCTGCAGGAACTTTGTGGTCCTTCAAGGCCTGATACATAAGAATACTGTTTTCTACTGGTGAAATAGGATCATCTTCAGACTGTGCCAGAAAGGTGATTGGAGTGCGCTCTGTTACCTGCTTTTCAACAGAATATTTTATCTGGTCTTTTGTGTCTGATGATTTTCCCAATAAAGATTTAAAAGAATGGGTATTGTTGTTGGGTGGAAGCATAGATACCACTGGATAAATCATAGCAGTAAAATCTGGCTTTGCTGAAATATGATCAATGGCATCCTGTGGTGGATAATATATAGTATCAAAAGTAGAAGAAATATATCCTGCAAGATGACCTCCAGCAGAAAAACCTAGAACACCTATTTTATCAGGATCAATTTTATATTTTCCTGCATCACTTCTGATGATTCGTAAAGCCCGTTGAGCATCCTGAAAAGGAACTGATCTGGTAATCCAGCCTTCCCCAGGCAGTCTATATATCAATTCAAAAGCTGTAATTCCCTGTGATTTCAGCCACACTCCTGTAGGATTACCTTCGGAACCAGATTCAATATGAGCATATCCTCCTCCACTTATCACCAAAACAGCAATACCATTAGGGATTGCAGGTTGATGTATAATTAATTTAGGAACATTGATATTGGTAAAAGAACCTTTCTGAGAAATTTTATTCTCACCCTGGGGTCCTGGCCCATCCGGAACCGTTTTCCATAGGGCAACAGAAGGCAATTGGCCTTTAACAGCAAAATCATCCCTCCCTAAGATAAGATGACAAAAAATAAAAAAAGAGAACAGAATATTTTTCATTTAATTTAAATGTGAGTATTCATCAAAAAAACGTTATAAATCTATAAAACTGCATTTCAATATATTAAAGATAACAAAAAACATATCCAGCCCAACCTTGTTTTTATATTCTCTTCATTTTTCTTATATTGTATACTCAACCTATACAACATGCTAAAAAACACATTTTTTGTACTTCTTGCGGCCTCTTTGATCCTGGTAAGCTGTGATTACAAGGAAAAGGAGAAGAGCCTTACAGACCGGGAAAAACAATTATTAGAGAAAGAAAAAACATTCGCGAAGAAAGAATCTGAATACCAGTCGCTTTTAAAAATGAGAGACAGTATTTTTGCTAAAAAAGATTCTGTAGTCATTGCTACATGGCCCGCAGAGATCTCCGGTCCATGGAACGGAAAAGTGATCTGTACAGAATCCAATTGCAGCGATTATGCGGTAGGCGATCAGCGTACAGATCTTTGGGAATTTGATAATGATTCCACCCAACCTATCACCAAGATCATCAATAACAACAACCTGGTAAGACTGTATTCCGGTAAATTTGAGAATAATGAGATCAGACTTTCTTTCAAAACAGATTCCACGGCTAAAAAAAATGTAGAAATGAGCGTTCTGCTTAATGATATTTCTGACAACAAGATCAAAGGGACAAGAACCATTACTTCTGATGGCTGCACCGCTAAGTTCTCTGTTGAATTAGTACGTTCCACCAAATAAACACCTATGATTTTACTGAGTATACACAACCTGAGCCTTCCCATAGAGGATCCGGTGCTGAAGTTCCTGTTGGTACTGATCATCATTCTTGCGGCTCCCTTATTATTAAATAAAATTAAAGTTCCCCATCTCTTGGGCCTTATCATTGCCGGAGCTATTATCGGTCCTAATGGATTTAATGTTTTATCAAGAGACAGCAGCATTGTTGTAACCGGAACTACCGGGCTTCTCTACATTATGTTCCTCGCAGGACTTGAGATCGACATGGGAGATTTTAAGAAAAACAAATGGAAAAGCCTCACTTTCGGCCTTTATACCTTTATTGTGCCTTTTGTATTGGGCTATTTGGGAGGATATTATATTCTTCATTTCTCAATGCTTACATCCATCTTATTTGCGAGTCTTTTCTCTTCTCATACCCTGATTGCCTATCCGCTGGTAAGTAAGCTGGGAATTGCAAAAAACAAAGCAGTGAATATTACCGTGGGAGGTACTATGATTACTGATATCCTGGCTTTATTGGTTCTTGCCATTATCGTCGGAATGTCACAAGGTGATGTAGGAACGGAATTCTGGGTTAAACTATCTGTGTCATTCATTGTTTTTGCATTAATTGTACTCATTGTTTTCCCTATTATAGGACGTTGGTTCTTCAAAAAAGTGGATGATAAGATCTCACAGTATATTTTTGTACTGGTGATGATCTATCTGGCAGCAATGCTTGCTGAACTTGCCGGAGTGGAAGCCATTATCGGAGCATTCTTTGCAGGGCTGGCACTCAACAGACTTATTCCACATACCTCATCTCTGATGAACAGAGTTGAATTTGTGGGAAATGCCATCTTTATCCCTTTCTTCCTGATCAGTGTAGGAATGCTGATCGACTTCAAAGTATTTTTCAAAAGCTGGGAAACCATTGAAGTAGCAGGAATCATGCTTGTAGCATCTATCGGAGGGAAGTATCTTTCTGCAATAGCAACTCAAAAGACGTTCAGACTGACTAAAGAAGAAGGAAAACTGATCTTTGGACTGAGTTCTGCATCTGCCGCTGCTACATTAGCTTCTGTAATGGTAGGATACAACATTATCCTTTCTGAAACAGAAACAGGAGAACCTGTAAGATTATTGAACGAGCACGTATTGAACGGAAGTATCCTATTGATCCTTATTTCCTGTACCATCTCATCTTTTATCTCCATGGCAAGCGCTCAGAAAATTGCTGAGTCAGATAATGAAGATACAGTCTCCGGAGACAGCCATGAGGAAGAAAATATCCTGTTAGCCATCAATCACGAAGAAACTGTAGAGAGAATGGTAAACCTTGGAATTCTGATTAAAGCACATTCCAATACGGAAGATTTATATGCCTTAAATGTTATCAATGAAGATAAAAATGAGTCTTCTGTAAAGAATGCGGAGAAACTTCTTCACCAGGCGGCTGATACAGCAGCAGCGGCAGATGTCAAATTACAGGCACTTAAAAGATATGACAATGATGTTATCAATGGTGTCAACAACGTCATCAAGGAACAGAAAATTACAGATCTGATCATCGGACTGGAGGATGAGAAAGGTTTTTCACCATCTTTTGTCTACAATCTGTACAATGGGTATCTTCAGAATGATGATGTTAACGTATTGGTGTATCATGCGGCACAGCCACTTTCCACCATTAAAAAATATGCTGTAATGATTCCTGAAAATGCTCATAAGGAAGCAGGATTCTTCCATGCGCTTTTAAGGGTTTGGAACATCGCCAGGAATTCGGGAGCTACGGTTGCCTTTTATGCACCTGAAAATATTCTGGACATTCTTCAGAAAATCATTAAAAAGGCCAATATAGAAGCTGAATTCATCATTATGAATACCTGGCAGGATGGAGAAAAAACCGCAGCTCAACTGAAGGATGATGAAGCTCTGATTATTTTAATGGCAAAACGCGGAATGCAGTCCTATATTCCTCGTATGAGGCTTATCCCGGAGCTGCTGAACAGAAACCTTAACGATAATAATTACCTCCTGATCTTCCCATTCTCCGAATATGATAAAAACAGTCCTGAAATACGTTCTGTAGGCAATCATGGAGATTTTGTGGAGATCGGAAATGTGATTCAGAAGATATTCAAATAAAAAATTACAGGCTGGAAGCTGGAAGAAGGAGGCTGGAAGTTACTTATCAACAGATAAATTACTGGCAGCAATCTTAAGGAAAATTATATAGATAAATTTTGATTATTTATTAATCCTCCACAGCTTTCCACTTCAAGCTTCCAGCCTTTTTACCTATTTTTGTTCAAAATTAAAATTCATTGAAAACAAAGAAGATATTCCTTTTAACAGCAGCTTTAAGTGTACAATTATCATTTGCCCAGTTTGCAAAAGTGGTAGATCAGGAAGGCTATGTTAATATAAGAGAAAATGCAGATGCAAAAAGTACCATCATTGGAAAGATCAATTCAGATGAGATCGTATATGTATTTGAGTCGGATCCGTCCAATAAGAATTGGGCTAATGTAAGCAATGGGTATATCCATAACTCACGATTGAAATATATAGAGTCCTATCCAAAAGTTCCACCCACAGTGCGTGATGCCAACAAAGCGATTTTCAAATCAGGAAATATTAAAGTAAATATCACTTCCGGAAAATTTAATTTTAAGGAAAATGAAAAAGATTTTACCTCAACACTACATGGCGATTACTATAAAGAACAGCAGGTATGGGGATTAGACGGAACTATTCCTAAGACTCATTATCTTTCCATTTCCGCACAAATTGGAGATAAAACCATTCAGATTCCATCTAAGGATATTGAAAATCTGTTTCAGGTCAGTAATAAATCTACAACCTGTTATTATGACCGTGAAAATGATACTTTATACATCTCAATGCTAAATTCTGAAGGTGCCGGTACATATGTTGCTCTTTTTACCATTGAAAAAGGTGAATATAAAGGAAGAACTCTGGAAATACCGTTTTAGTCCTGACTATCAACAGCAACTAGTCTCCAAGCCTATCTATGAGGTTAAATAAAACTATTTTTTATTAAATTAAAATTACACAATAGCATTGAAAACAAAAAAGATATTTCTTCTAACAGCAATGGTAAGCATCCAGTTTTCTTTTGCTCAGTTTGCTAAAATTGTAGATAAAGACGGTTATGTAAACCTAAGAGAAAATCCGGATACAAAAAGCAAGATCACAGGAAAAATCAACTCTGATGAGATTGTTTATACTTTTGAAATGGACAAGGCCAACAAAAACTGGCTGAATGTTTATTATGATGATAAAACAGCTGGTTATATCAATAGTTCAAAAGTTAAGCTTATAGATTCCTATGAGGTCATTCTTCCTATAACCAAAGATGAAAATAAAGCTATTTTCAAATCCGGAAATATTAAGGTGGATATAATTTCCGAAAAGTTCAATTACAAGGAAAATAAAAAATTCTTTTCCTCCTCCAATTATAACGGACAAAAAACAGAAGATAAGTATAAAGGGAACCTTATATGGGGAACAGACGGAACCATTCCCAAAACTCACTATAAATCCATTACCGTTCAGGTCAAGGATAAAAAAATTCAGATTCCTAATAAAGAAATTGAAAACCTTTTTAATATCAGTAATGAATTTACAACATGTTATTACGATCGTAAAAATGACACATTATATCTCACTATGATTAATTCCGATGGTGCTGGAGCTTATGTAGCCCTTTTTAAAATTGTGAAAGGAGTATATAAAGAAAGGATCTTAAAGAGACCTTTTTAAACAAAAGATACCTATAAAAAAGAGAGCCATTTTAAAATTAAAACGGCTCCTTTTTTATTATTTTAAGCTTAAGTTATTCTGAAATCACTCTCACCATTCCCTTCACCATCACCAGTTTTTCCATAAGCTCTTCTCTGCAATCTGCAAGAACATTAATGTGTCCCATTTTTCTTCCAGGTTTGGTTTCTGTTTTTCCGTATAAGTGAACGTAGGTTTCCGGTAACTTCAGAACGTCTTCCATTCCTTCGTATACTACCTTTCCGGCATAACCTTCCGCTCCTACCAGATTCAGCATTCCGCTGTAGGTAATAGCATCCGTATCTGCCAAAGGAAGATTCTTTACCACACGGTACATCTGCTCAAACTGTGAATTCGTATTTCCTTCCTGGCTCTGGTGTCCAGAATTGTGGAGTCTAGGAGCTGTTTCATTCACCCATACTTTTCCTTCTTTATCCAGGAATAATTCGATGGCAAAAAGTCCTGGGGAATTTACCGCATTTAAAAACTTCTCTGTAATAATATCGATCTGGTTCTGAACATCTTCAGTCAGAAGAACCGGGCAGACATTAAAATCCAAAAGATTAAGCTTAGGATCAGCCACCATTTCTGTCACCGGGAAAGTATTCGTTTCTCCTTTTTCATTTCTGGCAACGATTACGGAAAGCTCCTTATCAATATCTACCAGACTTTCAATCACTGAAGCTTCTTTCCATAAATGCTGATAATCATCTTCAGTTTTGATCACCTGTACTCCTTTTCCATCATATCCGCCTGTATTCATCTTCTGAACAAACGGCAAAGACATCATGATTTTTTCATCACTGTTCCATACCACCTGAAATTCCGGGCTTGGGATATCATTAACTTTATAAAATTCTTTCTGAAGGATCTTCTGCTGAATCGTTTTGATGATACTTGCATTGGGAACCACTCTCACACCCTGCTTTTCAAGTTCGGCCAGAGCCTCTGCATTTACGTGTTCTATTTCAATGGTCACCACATCCTTATCTTTTCCAAAATTCAGTACGGTTTCATAATCATTGAAATTTCCCTGTGTAAAATATGAGATATTGTGGCATGGTGCATCAGAAGCCGGATCCAGAGTATAAAACTCATCATCATACTTCAAAGCACTTTGTATCAACATTCTTCCCAGCTGTCCGCCTCCCAGAATTCCTATTTTCATTTTTTATTTTTATTAGATTTACGCTTATTGAATTTTATCAATTTTTAAATATCCCAGTCCCATAGGGTTTTCCTGATTTTCAGCATCAGACCTTACAAGGACAATAGAATATTTATCTTTCATAGCTGCCGGAAGAATATCATTGACATTAAAGATGTCATCAATATCCACTCCATGTTTGTCATCAATATGGCTTACTGCTCCTTCAAATCCCATTGTTTTATAGAACTCCGTAGCTTTTGCTCTCTTTACAATCTCTCCCATTGATTGCCCTACCATCAGATGCTGCTCATGAAATTCTTCAAAAAAACCAGGTTTATAGCCTCCCAAATTAAGGAAGAACAACTGATCTTCTGAGGTGTTTTCACCTTTTTCAACGATCTTCACTTCATAACCATCAGCAAATTTCACTTCCTGATAGCAGTCTAAATGGATTTTACCTTCCGCTTCCTTCCAGAATGCTTTCATATCAGGAACCAGATCCTTAAGGTTTTCCGCTATTCCGAAAAACACATCGTGCTGTTCAATATTTCGTCCTTTGGGAGTGGCCCCAAGAATGACATAAAATAATTTCATCTCATTTTTCATGCATACAAAAATACGTTAAATTTATCTTTTTCAAATGTTTGGCAGACTACTACAATAATTTTATATTTGTAACATTAATTGTAGTATGTCAGAAATCATCATACTCTTCTTTGGCGCCATTTCTGCGGGCCTTTTAGGTTCACTTACAGGGCTTGGAGGAGGAGTTATCATTATTCCTTTATTAACGCTGGGGTTCGGCGTTCCAATGCATTATGCTATCGGGGCTTCTCTTATTTCTGTGATCGGAACTTCTTCGGGCGCAGCAGTTGCTTTTGTAAAAGAGGGCTTTACCAATATGAGAATTGGGATGTTTCTTGAAATTGCCACTACTGCCGGTGCTATTGTAGGTGCTTTGGTTTCGGGAATGCTTAATCCGAATACAATTGGAATTATTTTCGCCAGTATCCTGCTTTTGACCGTTATTTTAAATCTAAAAGGAAAGCCTGATCATCAGGAACCTCTGATTCATGGCAGCCTTGAAGAAAAACTTAAGCTTTACGGAACATTTCCGGATAAAGGAATACTGAAAAACTACTCTGCAAGAAATACGGTTCCAGGATTTTTGATGATGATGTTTGCAGGAGCGATGTCCGGGCTTTTAGGAATTGGCTCTGGAGCATTAAAGGTTTTGGCAATGGATAATATGATGAAATTACCTTTCAAAGTTTCCACAACAACCAGTAATTTTATGATTGGAGTAACGGCTGTTGCCAGTGCACTGATCTACTTCCAGAGAGGAGAAATTATCCCTGTAATTGCTGCTCCCGTACTGATTGGAGTGGTAATAGGAAGTTTTATAGGTTCTAAAACCCTTATGGTTTCCAAAACGAAAAAGTTAAAAGTATTTTTCGCTATTGTGATTACCATCCTTTCAGTGTATATGATGTATAACGGTATCAACAAAAGCTTCAGGTAATGAAAAAGAATTTTACAGATGTAGATCTGAACCGTTCCGTAGGAAATCTTCTGAGGCTGGGTGTAATTCTGTCTGTGGCTACTTCCCTGATCGGTTTCATCAAACTGTTTACCGAAGGCTTTGAAATGCCTAAAAAATACACGAGTCTTGCTGTAGCTACTTCTTCAGATAAAGTATGGAGTCACTTTTGGAACTCATTATGCAAGGGAGAAGGAATGGCTATTATTCAGCTGGGCATCCTTTTACTGATCTTCACTCCCCTGATGAGAATTATCTTCGCGTTAATAGGTTATTTGAAGGAAAAAGATTATGTATATGTCTTCATTTCCTCTGTTGTTTTAGCGATTATGGCAGTGAGTTTCTTTGCAGGGTACGCACACTAATTACATTTCATAAAACTCTATCGGCAACCGGTCCGGATCCTGGGTAAAGAAAAATTCTTTTCCTGTGAACTCATCGATGCGGATCTCTTCACAATCGAGCCCCTTCCCTATCAGTTCGTTTCGTTTTTCGGTAACATTTTCAACGGAAAAAGCAAGATGTCTTAAACCACATGCTTCAGGACGGGAGGGTCTGGCAGGAGGGTTAGGAAAAGAGAACAACTCAATCACATAATGATCTCCTATCGCCAGATCTAATTTATAAGACAGCCTTTCTTCACGATACACCTCACGGACAATCTGTAAACCTATAATTTCTGTATAAAACTTCTTTGATATTTCGTAGTCTGAGCCAATAATAGCTATATGATGAATTTTCATTTTATTTTTAATTTCCTGAATCATTAAACCTTCTTTATTTTATTTCCCTGCACTTATCTTTTCTTCTGGTATCAATAATATACTGAATTTTCCATTCATTATTCTGTTTCACCAATTGAAAACTGTTGGCTCCACAATGGGAAAATACCCCTTTCAAATAAAAGGAATAAGGAGTGAAGACACTTGCCAGATTTCCATCCATGTGAATAGCTTCTACAACAATTTTTTCCTCAAGGTCACCTTTTGCGAACCTGGAAACAGAAGTTACAAAATCCTGAATACTGTCTGTTTTTACAGTTCCTTCTTTTGTAACCGTCTGCAGAATGGCATTTTCTGCAAAAACAGTTTTCATAAGTTCCGGATCTGCATTTTTCATAGCCAGAAAAAGATTATGAATAGGTTTTTCTACTTCCTGATTCTGCTGTCCGAAACAGAAGCCACTGAACAGGAGAATAATTGCGGCTATTTTGTTCATAGGGATAATTTTAAATAAAAATAGGTAAAATAAAATTTAAATTGATTATGAGATTTTTAAAACTCATTTTCTTAAATTGTAAAAAATTATTTCAGACAAAGATTTTTCATATGTGGATTATTTATATGACTCTGGCCATACTTTTACTGGTCTTGACTATATTACCCAGAATTCAGCATTCTCACTGGATATTCCGGGTTCCCGAATTTGCTAAAATACAGATCACTTATTTTATATTTTTCACGTTTTTATTAGGGCTTATAATTGATTCTACAAAGCATTTATGGTACTATCAGGGCGTTCTGCTTGTTCTGTTTGTTTACCATAGCCATACTCTCATCAAATATACACGCCTCTATCCTGTAAAAAAGCACAGGCAACGTCACAAGTCCTCCGGAAAGCTCCATTTTGTTTCAGCTAATGTTTATCAGTTCAATAAGGAATATGAAAGATTTTCTAATCTTATTGAAAAGTATGATCCTGATTTTTTCATGACTATGGAAAGCAATAGCGATTGGGAAAAAGCAATGAGGAGTCTGGAAAAAGAATACCCCTATCAGCACAAGGTAACTCTTGAAAATACTTACGGAATGCATTTCTATTCCAGAATTGAAATTAAGGAAGCCAAAACTCATTATTTTGTAGCAGATGATATTCCCAGTATTGAGGTACATATGGAAACAGCTGATGGTTTTTCCTTTATTTTCTTTGGGGTTCATCCGCCGCCGCCGAGCCCTACAGAGGAAGAAACTTCTAAGGAAAGAGATGGTGACCTTCTAAGCACTGCCAAACGTGTAAAAGATATTAAAAAACCGGTTATTGTAGTGGGAGACTTCAATAATGTTGCATGGTCAAAATCGTCTGTACTTTTCAGGAAAACAAGCCATCTTATAGATCCTAGAGTGGGACATTCTTTTGTTTCTACATTTCATGCAAAGTACCGCTTTTTAAGATTTCCTATAGATCTGATGTTTCACAGCGAAGATATTTTCATTAAACAACTGAAGACATTAGAAAATTTTGGTTCGGACCATCTTCCGGTATACTGTGAGTTTTTCATAGATCATCACAATGAGCAGCAGGCAGAACTTATAGAAACAGCAACTTCAGAAGAAAAGGCAGAAGCGGAAATCATGATAGAAGAAGGAAAACAGGAGGACGGAAACCGGGAAGCTGTTGTTACCGAAGATTAAACATAAAAAAGTGGGCTTGTAAACCCACTTTTCATATTATTTTATTAAAACCTCATCACATCCTTCACCACTCCATTCTTCTGGGTATGTTGTAATAGTTCAGTTTCTATAAATGTTTTGATCTGTTCTTCAGAAGCATCACTTGGGAACAAGAGGTGTACATTGGCACCTGCATCCAGCGTAAAGAACAACGGAAGTTCCGTTTCTCTTCTGAAATCCCAGATTTTATTGATAACCTCTAATGTACCGGTCTTCATCAGGATAAAAGCCGGATCACTCATCATCATCATTGCGTGAAGAGTAAGTGCTTCATGTTCTACCAATTTGATAAAGCGTTCCATATCTCCACTTTTCAGAATTTCCTTCATTGGAACAAAGTTTTCCCTCGCTTCCTGGAATCTTCTTTCTGCATAAGAATTGGTCTTCATCAAACCATGTCCTACCGTTGAAGACACACTTTTCTGTCCTTCGTGGATCAACAGAACCCAGTCATTGAAACTCTTGAATACTTCATGAATTTCAGCATCCGGATAAGGTACAGCAAAGAGATCAGAACTTCCCTGAACCTCTTCTGTTTCTCCCCAAACGATTAATCCGTTGTATAAACTTCTGCATGCACTTCCGCTTCCTAATCTGGCTAAAAATGAAGCTTTTCTCAGAGATTCTTCTTCTGAAATTTTTCCTGTGGACGTTTCATCCAATGTCATCAGACATTTGGCAATAGCTCCAAATCCTGAAGCTGAGCTTGCAATTCCTGAACTGTGTGGAAATGTATTTTCTGTTCTGATGATATATTTTCCTTTCAGAATCCACGGAAGGTATTGTTCAATATTTCTGAAATATTTTTCAATTTTTTCAGCAAACTTCACTTCTTCATTTCCTGACAAGAATGTTTGTACAGAAAACGGTTCATCTGCCAAGAACTCCATGCTGGTATTCGTTTTACAATGATTTAAAGTATAACTGATACTTGGATTGGCAGGAATCTGATTGTCATATTTCCCCCAATATTTAATCAAAGCAATATTAGACGGACAGCTTTCTGAAACCGTTTGTGTATGAATGGTGAAATTTTCTTTTCCTATAAATTGTATTGTCATAGTTTAATTTAAGTGATTGAGACTTGACCACCCCACCAGAGGAGGAGAATTTTCACGTCTTCAATTCTAATAGCCGTGAAAATCAAAGATTTTACAAAACTTAAGCGACTTGTGGTTTACAAATCGATTAATACATCTTCTCTATAATATCTGCATATTTTTTAAGAACTACATTTCTTTTTACTTTCAATGTTGGAGTGATTTCTCCGGTATTGATGTCAAATTCTGCCGGCATCAGCGTAAATTTCTTCACTTTCTCATAATCGGCAAGCTCATGTTGCAGCTCCTTGACTTTTTCTTTATAAAGGTGGATTATTTTTTCATTTTTTACAACCTCCTCCCAGTTGGTAAAAGGAATATTATTCTTTTTAATATACTCCTGTAAAAATTCAAAATTCGGAACAATTAAAGCAGAAACAAACTGTCTTCCTTCTGCAACCAGCATGATCTGCTGAATGAAATTATTATTCGTCAGAAGGTTTTCAATCTGTTGTGGCGCAATGTATTTTCCATTGGAAGTTTTCATCAGGTCTTTAAGCCTGTCTGTAATGATAAGATTTCCTTTATCATCCATTTTACCTGCATCTCCTGTTTTAAACCAACCGTCTTCTGTAAATACTTTTTCGGTTTCTTCAGGTCTGTTATAATACCCTTTCATGATTCCGTTTCCTCTGGCCTGGATTTCATCGCTTTCTCCAATACGGATTTCTACACCTGGCAATGGTTTCCCACTTGTAGCATGTTCAAAGTGCGTTAAAGGAAAAAGGGTCAAAGTAGCAGTTGTTTCCGTTAAGCCATATCCAACAGTAACATGAATACCCACTGATTCAAAGAATCTGGTTACTTCAGGGGATAAAGAGGCTCCTCCACAAGGTAAAAACCAAAGTCTCCCACCCATTTTATTCTTGATCTTACTGAATACCAGCATATCTGCAACAGATTCTTTTAGCTTTAATCCAAAAGGAACAGGTCTTTCGTTTCTTCTTAATTCTGCAGTTTCCCATCCTGTTTTTAAAGCCCAGTCAAAGATCTTCTTTTTCAGTGGTGAGCCTTCTTCTGCCTTTTCCAGCACTCCGGCATATACTTTCTGAAAAAATCTCGGTACGGCACACATTGTAGTAGGTTTTACTTCTTCCAATGCTTTGGCTACGTTTTTCGGATCTTCAAGAAAATAGACTCTTGCTCCTCCATAAAGACATAGTAAGCTCCAGCTTCTTTCAAAAACGTGACTTAGAGGTAAGAATGCGAGTGACAGCTCATCTTCAAAGTTTTTAAATTTAAAAAATTCAAAGTGAGAATCAAATGCCTTGATAAAATTTCCGTGGGTAAGCATTACTCCTTTTGGTGTTCCGGTAGTTCCGGAAGTATAGATCAGTGTGGCTGTATCATCATATTCTTTTTTACAGATCTCAAGTTCCGAAGAAGATTTTGCTATAAAATCCTCAAGATAAAAACTGTTGAGTTCTTTTTTGATCCAAACTGCTTTTTTAGAAATAATAATAGTTTCAAGATGGTTGTCTTCTTTATCTAAAAGCCCCAGACACGCATCATACTGTATCTGATTTCCAACTAATACCACCTTAGCTCCGGAATCTTTAATAATATATTCTGCCTGCTCAGCGTTATTGGTAGAATAAATAGGAACGGTAACCGCTCCCATAGCCATTGCAGCCAGATCCATAATCATCCATTCTGATGAATTATCTGAATAGATTGCTACTTTATCGTTTTCCTGAACTCCTGCTTCCTTTAATGCATTGGCTGTTTTAAAAACAATTTCACTGAATTTTTTCCAGCTTAGCTCTTTCCAGGTTCCTTCTTTCTTTTTAAAGCCGATCGCCGCTTTTATAGGATGCTTTTCTACATTTTTAAGGATTATTGCCTCTGCAAGATTCATTTCTTCAGCTTTTTGTCGTTAATATAATTGTTCAGGTGAAAGTCTATGCTTTCTTTTATCGGAATAAACTGATAATTCAGTTTTTCCCTGACTTTGTGATTGGAAATGGTGTTGAATGAAGATATTGCTTCTATATTTGATTCTGTAGCCATTTTCAGCTTTGGAATCAGCCATCCGAACAGCGTATTGGCCCATTTACCTATATTTAATTGAGACCTTGTAAGAATTCGGGCATCTTTAAGACCTAGCCTGGTTCTGATCTGTTTAGCCAGATCTGCATATCTGTTATTTTCAGAAACGATGATAAAGCGTTCTCCAAAAATGTTGTTTTCCATCAGCTCAATGGCTGTTTTAGCAACATCCCTCACATCTACATAAGCAGATCCGCCAGCAAAAGTAAAACTGTTATCTTCAAAGGTTGAAAAAAGCTCACCACTGCTTTGGGTCCAGTTTCCGCTTCCTACGATCATTCCGGGATTGATGATGATTACATTCAAACCTTCAGCAGAGGCTCTCCAGGCTTCCATTTCGGATAAGTGTTTGGAAATGGCATAGGCAGAATGCTCCAGTTTCGGATTAAAATCAGAATCTTCATCCAGCTCTCCTTTTTCATTATAGTTATCTAAAACAGCTACAGAGCTTACATGCAGGAATTTTTTAACATCTGATCCTTCACAGGCAAACAATAAGTTTTCTGTACCTTTAATATTGGTATGGTACATTTCTTTTTCATCTTTGGGATGAAAACTTACTTTTGCAGCACAGTGATAGACCTCATCTACCCCTTTCAATGCATCTTTTAAAGAATCAATATCATCAAAATCCACATTGATCCATTCAATCTTATTGAAAAAATCATCTGGATTCTCCGTATAAAAGCTGTATGAATGCCTTACTTCGTTTAAATTGCTGCCCGGTCTTTTGGAAGCACGTACATTTTTACCTCTTTTAAGAAGTTCCAGCACGATTATTCTTCCCAGAATTCCGGTTGCACCCGTTACAAAAACCATTAATTATGTTGCTTGATTGCTGACTAAAATATGACAATATTTTCTATCCGGCAATTCTTCAGGTTCCGGTAAAAGTTCCTTAAAAAACTGCTTTTGCAAATTTGCGATTTTTAAAGCAAAATTCAAGTTTATTTAACCAATATTATCATTCTCGAAATCACAAAACCTGAAACAAAAAAGAAAAACCTTGTTGTTTTAACCATAAAGGATACATTTTTTTTTGACCATTTTAGATTTTAAAGTTAGCTGCCTTATGTATGAGAAATTTATTTAAACTTTATGAAACCCTCCGATTCTGTGGTTTGGTAATGGATGCTTCGGTTCAAGAAACATCATTTAAAAAACATACAACATTACATAAAAAGTCCCGAAAGCATTCAAAAAACTTCCAGGACTACTATATAAAAAATTAATCATTTTAAATTAAACCATCACGATATTATCTCTTCTCGGAGCCTTATCACATAAGACATCTGCAATACTTCTGGAGATCAGATTGCCTTCAGTAAGGTTATCCAGCCAGAAGAATTCTCCTGCAGCATTGATTTCTATGAAATAATATTCATCTTCGGGAGAAACAATAATGTCTATTGCCCCATAATCAACATTGTAAATATCCAGGAGTTCCAGAAGTTTTTCTTTAACATCCTCCGGTAATGTTGTCTGCGTCCATTTATCAAGCAGATTAACACCATCTTTTCTCCAGTCGACCTTGGAATCTTCAAACTGTTGGGAATCTACTTCAAAGGCATAAACATCTCTTCCTACAATGGTAACACGAAGTTCTTTTTTCTTCTGGATCATTTTCTGAAACTGCATCGGGCAATACAGAAGCGTATCCAGCTCTTCAAGTTTATCTTCACTCACAACATTGGTAAACACAACATTTTCCACCCCATCTTCATAGATTGCAAAACCGGTCTGCATTTTGGCAACCACGTTCTGATGTTTCAGAATAAACTGTTTTGCTTCTTTGGGATTATTGGTCAAACATGTTTCGGGAATCAAAAGACCTATTTTATGAGCGAGCTTCAACTGTTCTTCTTTACTGTCTAGCCTTCTGTAAACACTGGGCTTCCCTAATGAATAGGCATCTACAGATTCAAGAAATCCAAATAATGTATTTCTGATTTCTCCCATAGCTGCCCCAAAAAATTTGGCATCCAGTTCCTCCTTTAAACCTTTACCGATATTATAAGCTCGGCGGTACCAGACTGCAGAAATATCATCCAGTCGATATTTTTTTTCAGAGGTTTCCAGGAAGGTCTTCCATTCTCCATCCTGGAAGACCGTTGATAATTTATTCTGTAAAGGATATAAATCAACATCAAAACGGATAACCTCACAATTGTTATCCTGAATGTATTCTGTTACTTTTTCAATTGAAAAATTATCTGCAGTATGTGTTATAATTAAAATTTTATTCATGGAAATTGATTCTTTTAATAAGATTGTCGGCAATTCTTTCTGCTATGGGAAACCCAAGTTCTTTTTGAAGCATTCCCCACTCTCCTTGTGGATTGACTTCCAGAAAGTAATATTTCCCATCTTTTCCACGGATCATATCAATAGCTCCGGTATAAAGTCCCATTTCTTGCATCATAGAGGTGAGATTTGCTTTGACAGAGTCAGGCAGTTCATAAGCTGACCAGGAATAGTCTTTATGCCTTACTCTCCAGTCCGCATTCTGACTGTTATTGATCTTACCTGTGAAGAAAATTCCGTCTATATACATGATTCTCAATTCATATTCTTTATCAATATAAGGCTGAAAAATCATGGGACAATAAACTATATCTGAAAGATTTTCCAATGTTTCCTCCTCAATAATCATTGTGGAGACCAATCCTTCACCACTCATTGTTTTCCTGATTACACTATGAAGCTTGGCAATAGCTTTTCCTGAACAGTGCTGATCAAAAAAAGCCTTTACCTTCTCTTCATCATTGGAAAAAAGAGTTGGAGGAATAATCAGATTATTTCGTTTAGCTAATTGCAGCTGAAGCATTTTATTGCCGTCAATTTTCTTTTCATTCTCATAGGGGTTGATCCAGGGAAGATGCTCCAGTTGGGTAAACAGGTTGTAACGGAGATTTGTATACTCATTCAGAAATATCTTTTCATACTCCTGATCCAGTTCGTCAGGCACCTGTATGCGCCATGCCTTTCTGTGCCATACTCCTTTAATCGCATCGGAATGTATTGTTGTTCCATACTCATCAGTGATCTCAAATGAGTTCTCGCTGATACTGATCTTCTGAAAATGGTTCAGCTGATCGGAATTCAGTCTGAAATAGGGAATATTTTTAGAAGAAAGATATTGAAAAAAATGATCAATGGTATAAAAATCCTGTGAGTGGGTAATACAGAGAATCATTTGCCGGTTTTATTAAAAGGGGAAACTTAACATTTTAAGTTCCCCCTTTTGTTACAATTTTGTTAATATGTTACTTACTGTAAAACCGTTATTTTATAGTAAAATAGTATCATCATCACCATCAGAAGGATATTTCATTGTATGATCCATATCGCTCAGCTTAGAAGTTGCACCGTCTAAAGTAGGTAGTGTAACAGCATCTCTTTCCGGAATTGTAATAATGGATCCTCCTGTTACTGTTTCCGGATCTTTAAGTTGTTTTTCAAGGAATGATGCGAAAAATGGCTTCTTTTTTGATTTTTTGTTTTCCATAAGTTAATATTTTTATTTATTTGATAATCGAATATACAAATTTTTCAACTTACAGGGAAATAAATTAATATTTTAAGATAATTTTAACACATCATCAAAATTTAAAGAATATTTTTAACCAATACCAAGAAATTCTTTAACAACATTTGCAAAATCAACAGGATTTTCTGCCTGAACCCAATGCCCAGCATTTTTTACGGTTACGATTTTAGCTTTTGGAAATTGCTGCTTTATTCCATATTCATCCTGAGGTAAAATATAATTGGATTTTTCTCCTGCTATGAATAAGGATTCTCCTTCAAAAACACCGAATTTCACTGCATTAGATACAAATTCATTATATTTTTCAGATAATGTTTTAAGATTGAACCTCCAGTTCAGTTTTTTATTATCATCCCAATACAGGTTCTTTGTTAAAAACTGTATCGTTGATCTTTCCGGAATATACTGAGTCAAAACAGCTTCCACATCATTTCTTGAATTTACGGTATTAAAATCTACCGTTTCCAGAGCTTTGATGATTCCCTGATGGTGTGGCGGATAAGCTTTTGGTGAAATATCCACTACGATCAGTTTCTCTACTTTTTCAGGATATTTGATGGCAAATTGCATCACAGCTTTCCCTCCAAGAGAATGGCCTAAAACATGAGCTTTCTGAATTCCGTAATGATCCATATAACTGGCAATATCATCTGCCAGATCATCGTGAGACATATCGTCAGAATGAAAACTTCTTCCGTGATTTCTGAGATCAATAAGATGTACGGGGAGATATTCTCCAAGGTCTTTCCCGAAGCTTCCCCAGTTATCAAGCATTCCAAACAGCCCGTGGAATACTAAAAGCGGCGTAGTAGTTAAACCTTCGCCAAATATTTTTGAATTTAAGATTTCCATATTTTTTAAAAATAACAGATTACCATTTCGCCAATCTTTTCAAATAAGACTGAACTGTATTTTCCAATCCCATATAAAGTGCCTCAGAAACCAAAGCATGCCCGATAGATACTTCTAAAAGATTTGGAATATTATCTGAAAAATATTTCAGGTTTTCCAAACTAAGATCGTGGCCGGCATTGATTCCTAAACCGAATTCCGTAGCTGCAACTGCCGTATCATAATAAGGTTTAATAGCCTGTTCTTTATTAGACAGATAATGTTTTGCATAAGCTTCCGTATACAGCTCAATTCTGTCTGCACCAGTCTTTGCAGCAGATTCTACCAGCTCAGGCAAAGGATCAAGAAAGATAGAGGTACGGATTCCCGCATTTTTAAATTCAGTAATGATCTCTGTAAGGTAATCCAGGTGTTTTTTAGTATCCCAACCTGCATTGGAGGTAATAGCATCATCTGCATCCGGAACCAGAGTTACCTGCTCTGGTTTCACATCCAATACCATATCAATAAAAGACTGATGTGGATTTCCTTCGATATTAAACTCAGTCGTCACCAATGGTTTCAGATCATAGACATCTTTTCTTGTAATGTGCCTCTCATCCGGCCTTGGGTGAATCGTAATTCCCTGACCTCCGAATTCCTGAATCTTTATAGCAGCTTCCGTCACACTTGGTGTTTCACCTCCTCTTGCATTTCTTAATGTCGCAATCTTATTGATGTTTACGCTTAGTTTTGTCATTTTTTTATTTAGATGTTAGATAGGGAAAGTTAGAAGATGGAAGATTGGGGCTGGAAGTTTATCCAGCTTTGTACTTCTTTTTGCGTTCTAATTTCTTTATCATTTAAAATTGAATTTATTTTTTGAGAAAGAGATACATTCTCTGCTTTCTGTTCTATACTTTAACACTTACCTGCATTACCTGAAGTTCAAACTCTTTGGATGCTACCAATAAATGGTCAAAAATATCAGCCTGAATCTGTTCGAAATGTTCCCATTTAGAATCATTCGCAAAACAGTACACTTCAAGAGGAAGCCCCTGCGGAGTAATTTCTAACTGACGAACCATTCTTGTGGCATTTTTTTCAACGTCCGGATCACTCTCTATATATTTCTGTGCATAATATCTGAAAACACCTATATTGGTAAGCTGTCTTCCGTTAATGGTTTTATCATTATTGCTCAGACTTTGCTTTTCTTTTCTGATTTCCACTCTTTTTTGTTCAAGATAATCAGCAATAAGATTAATTTCTTTTAAACGTTCAATATCCTCATCGGTAAGAAACTTGAATGAATTAATATTAAAATAAATAGATTTCTTGATCCTTCTGTTATTGGATTCAGACATGACCTGCATGTTTTTGATCTCCGTGGTCAGGAAATCATAAGTAGGAATAGTGGAAACTGTTTTGTCAAAATTGGTAATTTTGGTTGTCAGAAGACTTATTTCCGTAATATTTCCTTCTATACTGTATTTGGGAATACTGATCCAGTCACCTACTTTCATATTTTTGGAAGTCGCCACATGAATTCCGGTTACAAATCCCAGAATAGTATCTCTGAAAACGAGAACCAAAACAGCTGTAATAGCTCCCAGACTTCCAACAATGGTTGTTCCTTTAATTCCGAATACTACACAAAGTCCCACAACAGAAAAGACAAAGATTCCCAGAATTTTTACAGTTTCAGAGATCGCATTCAATGCCATGATCTTATAAAAATCCTGTTTGATGGAGAAATAATTTCTGAATGCCGTTAATGATCTGTACAGCATCCCGGCTAAAATCATTACTAATCCTAAGTTAACACATCGTATGATGAAAATGGTTGTCTTGGGTAACGCTCCTTCCGGAAAAATAGATCCCTGTATTCCACCCACAACAGTCAGAGCAGCAAAATGAGCTACTGAATTGGTAATTTTGGACTGATAAATGGATTTAAGTACCGGAAATTTTTCTTCGTTGTGAAAAAGACGGAAAATAAAATTGATAACAAATTTAAAAACAAAATCTACAATTAAAAATACCGCACACAGCAAAGCCAGTTTTACAATAATATGAATAATCCAATCCAGCCCGGATGGAGAGATCTGGGTGATATATAGGTATAACTGTTCGCTTATTTCCTGCAAATAGTTCTTGGTTTCCTGTAGGTCATCTTTCATTACAGCAAATTTATAAAATTAAGAATGATGATGTTACTATTCACAATCAATTTTCATCCCAAATTTTAAAACGGGTTATAAATTTCCTCTATATCATTCAGGAAACTCTTCTATTTTCATCATCAGCATATTTGTTGAATCACTGAGGTTTCATATCTTCGTTTATATTTTAAAGAATGGATACAACTGTCATTAATATTCTCTGTCTTATTTTATTGTTTGTTGGCATATTGGGAACATTTCTTCCCGTTTTACCAGGACTTTTATTAAGCATCTGCGGCTTGCTGATCTACAAATTCGGGACGGATACTGATCTTCCAATGATCTATGTCTGGGCTTTTGGAATTCTCACAGCAGCTTCTGTTGTTTTAAGCTATGTGATTCCGGCAAGAACCAACAGAAAATATGGGGGAACGCGCTGGGGAAGTATCGGATCTGTAATAGGAACCATTGTCGGAATATTCATTCCAATTCCTTTGGGTTTCCTGATTGGAATGTTTGCTGGAGTATTTATCGGTGAAATGCTTCATGACAGCAAGGATATGAACAAGGCTTTACAATCCACTAAAGGGGCCTTAATCGGGTTTATTTATGGTACGGGATTCAGCTTTGTAGTGGGTGTGGCAATGTTTTTGGTAGTACTTCTTAATATGTTTGATATTATTTAATCTAAAAAAAATAAGAAATCATGTTCCATAAAGCCATCTTATTCAGTCTGGGAATTTTTGCATTAACAGGATGTGATGCCCAAAAGAAAGCCAAAACGGATTCAAAAAACTCTGAAATGACAAGCCACACAACGTCTAACGACCAGAAAAACGGGATCATTTATCTGGACGAAGGAGAAAATAAGTTTCTGAAAGAATATCAGATGAATATTACCTTCAAAGGGATCTCAGAGGATAGCCGCTGTCCTGAAGGGGTAAACTGTATATGGGCCGGAGCCGCTCTTGCTCAGGTTGAAGTGATGGGAACTTCTACCCGACCTGTTCTTTTAAATCTTGCCAGCATGGATTTCCCGAATCGTAACTATCATCAGTCTGCTGACTTCAATGGGTACACTATCACATTGCAGGAAGTCAATCCCTATCCTAAATCAGGAGGGACTACAGAATTAAATGGAAAATATAAAATCGGAGTCAGCATCAAAAAAGCCGGAGCTTCCTCTGATACTACCAGGAAATAGGCTTTTTTCCTTTGGAAACAAGATATTCATTAATCTTTGAGAAAGGCTTGCTTCCGAAAAAACCTCTATAAACGGAAAACGGTGACGGGTGTGCCGATTTCAATATAAAATGCTTAGCCGGATCAATAAGTTCGGCTTTTTTCTGTGCAAAAGCTCCCCACAATACGAAGACCACATTTTCTTTTTTATCAGAGATCTCCTTAATAATATAGTTAGTAAAGGTTTCCCAACCTAGATCTTTATGGGAATTGGGTGAATGGGCACGAACTGTCAGCGTTGCATTCAGTAAAAGAACCCCTTGCTGCCCCCAGTCATCCAGCTCTTTAGAAGTTCTTACGACTCCAAGATCATCTTTTAATTCAATAAAAACATTTTTAAGCGATGGCGGAGCAGTTACCTGTTCTGAAACAGAAAAACACAATCCGTTAGCCTGATAATCGTTATGGTATGGATCCTGACCAATGATAACCACCTCCACATCATCAAATGGTGTTAACTCCAATGCTCTGAAAATCTGATTTTTCGGAGGAAAAACTTTGGTAGTTGCATATTCATTCTTTACTTTTTCCCAAAGAGTTGTAAAGTATTCTGTACTTTTTATCGGGGCTAAAATTTCTGTCCAGGTCATAATGCAAAAGTAATTAATAATAAAATAAAAGCATAGGTCAGACTTTAAATATCTTGACTTTTCTTTCAATTAAAATATAGAAAAAAAAGGATAACACAATGGATAAAGCGATTAACAGAAAGCTGTTCCAAAGTTCTGAGGATACAAAATCAATTTTAAGTATCCCTCAAACCAGTTAAGGACTTTATTTCATTTTATATATAGTGTGTACTATCAATCTGTTTGAGGCTAAGATAGAAAAAACTACTGGCACCGGTTACTAATACCTTCTTAAGCTAAAAATAATATTGTCGGGATGGTGCTCATCTTTTTGATATTCTTCAAAAATGAAATGATGTTTTAAAAGAAGCTGCTTAGAATTTTCATTGAACCTGCTGGTAAAAGCTAAAACCTCCTCCAGCTGCAGTTCATTAAACCCATAATCCAAAACAGCATGAAGAGCTTCAGACATTATTCCTTTTCGGTGATGCTCCGGCAGTAATTCATATCCAACTTCTGCGGTCTTCCTGTCTTCTGAAAAATTCCACAGGCATATCGTTCCGATAAGACTGAGATTGTCTTTATATGAGATTCCCCAGAAAATAATTTCTTTATTCTGAGTTTTTCTTTTGATGTGCAGGATAAATTCTAAGGCATCATAATTGGTTTTTGGAGAATTCCTTTTTACATATTGATTGATGACCTCATTGCTCCTGATATGCAGGATCTCTTCAGTATTAGCCTCATTGATAGCTTTTAAGACCAGGCGCTCTGTTTCCAGTTTCATTTATTCTTTCGTTATTTTATCCTTCTATTACAAAGACTGACTTACTTAAAAACTTACCTGTCTGGGCATCAAACAAATAAGCAAAGGCAGGGGCAAAATCAGCTCCTTTTTCAGGGTGAGGCCTGCACACAATTCTCCAAAAATACTTTCCATCTTTATCAAAAGCATTCATCATATAAAGCTCGTCTTCTTTTTCAATGTTGATATTAAAATCCCTTTTCATAATCTTAGCCATATCTTTTCTGGTAAAAACACCTATTTCCCTTAATGCCAAATCCTGATCAGTCTGCTCAATCAGCTTTCCATATTTTGAATATTTTTTATGAATTCCAACAGGTGTACCTTTACAATACAAACCTTCGTATTGTAAAGCATAAGTATATTGATTATAAAGAAAAGTTGTGGTATAAACACTGTTTTTTTTCTGTACATCTTCTCTATACTCTCCGCTGCTTTGTTGCCATAGAGTAATAACGTTACCCCCATTTTCATAGGTAAAAGTTCTGTTGCTTGTTATGTTTTCTTTATCTGTAAGACCTATATGTTTTCTAAACTTTTCAATATCCATTTTTTTAACCTGTGAATGAACCGCTGCAGATAGAAAAAGGGAAATAAACAATAAGTTTTTCATGATATATTTTTAAGATGGTGTAAACTTATTATCTCTTAAAAAGCTATCCGTACCAGCATCTAAACCAATAAACAGATACATTCTATATCTTACCGAGGATCTTTCTTCATAAATTATTAATCCTCCGTTATCATCTTTCTTTACGATTTCTTTTTTAGAATTATCAGTCTGCTGACTGAGATTAATAATTCTCCTCACCTGATCATCTTTAGAACTTTTTATACTATAATTTCCAGCTTTCTTATAGCTTTTAAAACGTTTTTTATTTTCAATATTACTTCGTTTCCCGGAGTCAGTTTTTTTAATCTGAGCCTGAATACCTACCGAAAGGAAAAGCAGGATAAAGAATAATTGTTTCATGGATATAGTTTGTAAATCATTCAAATATACGTAATAATCAAAATTCTCACTAAATTTGCACTGTGTATATAGATAAAGAAGATTTAGACGAATTAGAGTTTCCGCAATTGCTCGCGGAAATCTCCCCATTTGCGTATTCTCCGAAAACAAGAGAAAAAATTCTTCAACTTCGTCCGATGGAAATTGACGAGGCAGAACTTTCACTGAAAAAAACGTCAGAATATCTGTCGAGTTTTGAAAGTTCAAATGCGATTCCGTTTGATGAATATGAAGATATTGAAGGTGAGCTGAAACTGATGCTGATTGAGAATTACCGTCTGGAAAACAGTGCTTTCATCAAAATAAAAACCATCACGGAACAGATCGGAAGATTACAGAAGTTCTTCCCTACCATGCCGGAAACATTTCCGACTTTACTGGAAGAGGTTTCTATCCTGGAATTCAGAAAAGAGATCATCGATAAGGTAGATAAGGTCTTCAACCGTTTTGGTGAGGTAAAAAGTGAGGCTTCTCCGGCCTTAAAAGGGATAAGAACTGAAATCCAGCATGCTAAAAAAGCAATTCAGGAAAATTTCAACCGTGCTTTGACCACCTACGGACAAAGTGACTTTTTGGATGATATACGGGAAACTATTATTGATGATCAAAGGGTTTTAGCGGTAAAATCAGGTTTTAAGAAAAGAGTTCCGGGAAGAACCCTGGGAATTTCAAAAACCGGTTCTATCACTTATATTCAACCGGACAGCGTAGTAAAACATTACTTTAATCTTCGTGAAAACGAGGAGGAAGAGAAAAAAGAGATTGATAAGGTTTTAAGAAAACTGACAGCAGAACTGGCAGAATTCCAACCTCAGCTGTGGAGGTATCAGATGTATATATTTGATCTGGACCTGGTAAGGGCTAAAGCTAAGTTTGCAGACCTGATCAACGGAGTTCTTCCAAAGGTCAACCGTCATAAAACATTAAAATTAAGAGAAGCCTTCCACCCTCTATTATGGTTAAGAAATAAGGTTGAGAACAAAACGATTCATTCCCAGACCTTGGCTTTAACGGAGCACAACAGAATTATCTGTATTTCCGGACCTAATGCCGGTGGAAAATCAATTACATTGAAAACAGTGGGATTACTGCAACTGATGATTCAGAGCGGTATTCTAGTTCCTGTACATCCGAAGTCTGAGATGTTTTTCTTTGAGAAGATCATGACTGATATTGGTGATAATCAATCTATTGAAAACCATTTATCAACGTATTCATCAAGGTTAAAGAAGATGTCCGGAATCATTCGTGAGGCTGATGCTAATACGCTTTTACTGATTGATGAGTTCGGAACAGGCTCTGATCCGGAACTGGGAGGCGCGCTGGCTGAAAGTTTCATGGAATTTTTCTATGATAAAAAGAGTTTTGCAATCATTACGACGCATTACACGAATATCAAACTTGTTATAGAACAGCTTCCGAATGCTCAGAATGCGGCAATGCTTTTCAATGAGGAAACATTGGAGCCTATGTACAAGCTGGAGGTTGGCCAGGCAGGAAGTTCATTTACTTTTGAAGTTGCTGAGAAGAATAAAATCCCAAGATTTATCATTCATTCTGCCAAGAAAAAGGTAGAGCATGATATTGTGAATCTTGATAAAACGATTGTAAAGCTACAGCAGGAGAAATTTGAGGTTGAAAAACTGAAATCTGATCTTGCCGAAAGAAAAGAGTCTGTAGAAGACAAACGTGATAATCTTCAGAAACTGAATGAACAGCTGCAACAGAAACTGTTCAATTTCCAGAAACTTTATGAAGAGGAACATCGTAAGCTTCAGTTTGGAAACAAAATTGAAACTTTCATCGACAGCTATACGAAAGGGAAATCCAGAAAAGACGTTGTGAAGGATTTTGTAAAACTGCTTGAACAGGAGAAGTTCAGGAAGATTGGTGCTGATAAAGATGAAACCAAACGTCTTCAGGTGGTTAAAAGAAAGATCACCCAACAGCTTAAAAAGGAAGATGTGATTGAAAAAATTGCTGAAACGAACGAGAAGCTGGAAGAAAAGCGTAAGAGTGACCGTGCAGTCTGGATGAAAGAAGGCCAACGTGTCCGCATCACCGGAAGTACCAGCGTAGGAACCATTGAGAAAATTTCCAGAAATAAGGTTATTGTTAACTATGGAACCTTCAAAACGACGATTAATGCTGATGAATTGGAGAGAATCTAATCTATTTTCAAATGGATTAATTTCAGAATTTGAAAATTAACTGAATACAATAATGGAAGAGAGTGTCTGAAGATACTCTCTTTTTCTTTCGTATAGTATTCATAATAATTTTCTTACTTTTAAACAAAACAATAATTTATGAAACCATTAAAAGTACTTTCAGACCTTATTCCTATACCGAGCTATACTGTAATCATTCTGTGTTTTTTCTTCCCTTTTTTCCTTATAAAATGTGGTGATACCACTTTAATGTCTATTAAAGGAACTGATCTGGTAACAGGTGTTTCCCAACAGGCAATGAATGAACGTATGAAGGAAAACCTTAAGCAGAACTCTCCTTTTGGATCAGCTTTTGGAAATGATTCAAGTGATACATCATCAAACACTGATAGTGAATATTCTCCTCTAAATGATTCGAAGGATAAAAAAGGCAAAGAAAATATTCCGCCGAGCCCGCTTATCATTATTGCATTTTTAGCTGCTATTGCAGGAATTGTCATTCACCTGATCAAAAGTATTAAGAAAAAGTATATTTATCATATTTCCATTTCTCTGGTTGGGCTGATCTCTTTATTGGCCTTCTATCTGACTTTCCAGTCCAAGATGGAGGGATTGGGAAACAACCAAATAGGAATGGGACTGGGAGGTGAAATGACCATTAGTTATGGCTTTGGAACAGCTTTTTATATATGTGGAGCATTATTCCTGTTCCTGATGTTATTTTTCGGAGTCTTTTCTTATTACCTGAAAAATGATCCGAAAGCTATTTATGACTCGTCTAATCAGAGCTCAGAATTTTAGTACAAGATTTGTAGATAAAAAACTATTCTAATATGTACACAATATATCGATCAGTATTTTTAAAAAGTATTTGAAAACCAAAGTCTATGACAGACTAAATCTCAGTAAACAATCTCTGGAATGGTTACTGGAGAACGACAAGTATTATATTCCTGATGATGAATTTTATAAATTATTCAGAGGATATTGATAATTTCAATAAATACATTTTTATTTTACCCATCCAAAAAGCATTTAATTTATATATTTGGGAATCTAAAATTTGTTAAGATGATTTCAGTAAACAAGGCATTGTACCTGTCTGCTTTCAGTATTTTCTCTTTGGCCTTCGTTAAAGGGCAAAATAAAGTTCCTTTTGGTGTTGTAAAAGCTGAAGAAGGCTATGCTAATGTACGTGTACATAAAGATAACTACAGAAAAATTGTAGATAAGATCCGTATGCGTAAAGGTGATGTATTTGTTTATGTAAAACCTGCTCCCGGAGAAACAGAATGGATCTGGATCAAATACCCGGAAAAGCAGGACGAAGAGAAACCGTTTGTACGCTATGAAACGCTTGACAAAGAAGGAATGGTAAATAAAGAGCGTATTGCTTTTATCGATCAGCTTCCAGCTTATACTCCGTCCAAATCTAAAAACGGAAGATCTCTAATCTTCACAGACAATTCTGATCCTAAAATTCCTACTGCTCAAAGAAGCAAAGTCGTTATTGATGTTTACCCATCCAATGCCGGTTACCGTAAAAAGGAAAAGGATGCTGAAGGAAAACTTCTTACTATTGATAAAGTAAAACCTTGGGGTATCGGAAATGACCTGCCTGAAGGGATGACGGAAATCAAATCCATCAGACTTCAGCAGCCCGGAAGAGGTTCTGTTTTCGTGAGAGAAGCTATTAAAAATATGTTTCAGCCTACCATGGACTTCAACAATGTAGGAGTAACTTCCCTGGACAATGATAACATTTTCCTTTATATGATCAATGGTTCGGGAGAGTACAGGTATACTACTCTGTGGACCATTAAAAAGGGAAGAGTAATCAGCCAGATTATTTATCATAATCCGGAATAAATTCATTAATTTTGCAGCCGAAAAAGTTTTAACGCTTATTCATCATAGAAACTGGTTCTGCATCACCGCAGATTAAAAGGGAACCGTGTGAAAATCACGGACTGTCGCGCAACTGTAAGTAACTGAAATCTTTATCAAAAGATCCACTGTGCGAGGCATGGGAAGGAGATAAAGATGTTACAAGTCAGGAGACCTGCCACTTTCTTAAACAAGAAACTTTCGCGATCTGAAGTTTTATTGATCTGATGGATTATTTCAGGGATTTCCAACGTTCCTGTCATTATTCTGTTGTTTTGATACTATTTCATTTCGCTTTAATTAATAATGAAATATGACTACAGAAGAAAGAATTGAAGCTGCCGAAACCAGAATCTTTAAAGCGGTTTTCCCTAACACAACCAATCATTATGATACCCTTTTCGGAGGTACTGCCATGCAGCTTATGGATGAAGTAGCCTTTATTGCAGCGACTCGTTTCGCAAGAAAAAGAGTGGTAACAGTAAGCAGTGATAAAATCGATTTTAAAAAACCTATTCCCGCAGGAACGATTGTAGAGCTTATCGGAAAAGTTTCATATGTTGGAAAAACCAGTATGAAAGTAAGTGTGGAAATCTATACAGAGCAGATGTATTCTTATGAAAGAGAAAAAGCAATTGTGGGTGACTTCACCTTTGTAGCAATTGATGAATTCAAGAAACCAATCCAGATACTATAAATAAAAATTTTCGGGCGGCCTTTGGC
>NZ_JBBGZQ010000038.1:0-31188 GCF_037572595.1 Chryseobacterium sp. MYb328
AAATATTTATTAATAATATTATATTGTTTAAAACTAATAAAAGAGACTTAAGAAAACAGAAGATTAATTTAGCTGGCAGTAGACATGAAATATAAATTCTTAAATTTTAAATTGAGGAAGGTTGTTCATTACTCATTGATTATGTGTATTCTATTGATACAGGTAATTATAGGCGTATTTTTTTATAATGAGGTTGTCAATGAGAAAAAGCTGCAGTTTATCAAGACACAGCTTGAAGATAGCAGGGCTCTCGGCGGATTAACGGATAATTCAAGAAAGGATTTTATGGATGCCCAGGAGCATCTTCAAAGATATATGGCCACCCAGGATAATAAGGATCTACAGCTTTATTTTGAATCCCTTAGAAAACTGAAAAAGAATTTTGATAAGATCGGGGAGTATGAAAATACAAGCCCAAGACTGAAAAAAAGCCTGGCCCAGAAGAAAATGGATACCCTGAAGGTTACCAAACTGAAAACACTTATAGATTCTGTATACGAATCTTCTCTGAAAGCTCCTGCAAAGATTGAAGATAAACAGTACGAGCCGGAAAAGTATAAGAATGACTTTGAGAACTTCAATGTACAGACCCGTACCTATGCTGATACGATCAAGAAGAAAGGGTTTATGGGACGTTTAAAAGATGCCATTACAGGAAAAGTTAACGTTCAGAAAGAAAGTACAGTCATTACTTTAACAAATAATAAAACGATAGACCTTTCCAATGTAAAGACTGAAATGAATAAGGCTTTGAAGTCTATGGATAAGCATTATGCGGCGGAAGTAAAGAAAGCACAGCAGTATGCCATCAAAAATCAGCGTGAGAATATACAGTTTTACAGTAATTTCAGTAAGCTGCTGGTCTATAGTAATGGATTGATCGATGTATATGAAAATGCGATCAAGGATTTCAAATCTGAACTCGAAAAAGAATATGCCAAGCAAAGCTCTGACAATAATAAGATCAGAAGATATCTGGTACTTGGGCTGATGATTCTGATGTTCATCGTATCTATTCTGATCATGTACTTTACAAGAGTAGCTTTTATCTATGAAAGAAAACTGAATGCTGCCAATAAGGAAATTAAGAACAACCTGAACTTCAAGAACAGGATCCTGGGAATGCTGAGCCATGATTTAAGATCTCCATTGAAGATCATTAATATTTTTATTGATAAGATTTACAGAACAACAGGAGATGAGACAATTAAAGATTATCTGAAATCTATTAAATTTACCAATAGTACTCTGCTTTTACAGTCCAACCAGATTCTGGAATATACAAAGAATCAGGATGCTGAGAAGAAACTCATAAAGTCTGTTTTTAACCTTAAAGATGAAATTGGTTCTATTGTAAAAGTTATTTCTCCTTATCTTGAAACCCGAAATAATAAGTTTGCGGTAACGGACAGGATTCCCGAAGGAATAGTGGTATTCTCTGATAACATCAGAATTAACCAGATTTTTATGAACATTCTTGGAAATGCCAATAAGTATACAGAAAACGGGAAAATAGATCTTGTTATGGCAACAGAGCCATTGGGAAATGATAAAATTACCCTGATCACAACGGTAGGAGATACCGGAGTGGGAATTTCGGAATCTGATCTTAAAAAGATTTTTGATCCTTATTATCAGGGAACTGTTTCAGATGAGGTGGATAATCTTGGAGTAGGACTGGGATTGAACCTTGTTAAGGAAATTGTAGAATTGTTTGAAGGAGAAATTTCGGTTTCCAGTAAATTACACAAAGGAACACAGGTAACATTCAGGATCAATTTAAATATCAATAATAAATAATGGAAATGCCAATTGAAAACAGGGAGATAACATTCCTTTTAGCAGATGACCACAGTATTGTAAGACAGGGAATGGAAATCGTTATTAGTGATATAGCTCCCAATGCTAAAGTGTATCATACTTCATCTTTACAACAGGCTGTGGAGCTGGTAGAGACAAAAGGAATTGAAATTGCCATTATTGACGCACATTTTCCGGAAGGAAACAGTCTCCACATTTTACCAAAATTGAAAAGTATAAATCCGGATATTAAAATTCTTGTTTTTACAGGACTTGAAGAAGATCTGTATGCTCTTAAATTTATAAAAGCCGGAGCTAATGGGTATCTGAGTAAGCTGAGTGAAGAGGATGAAGTAAGACAGGCCATCTCAGTTTTTATCCAGAAAGGAGAATATTTCTCTGATCTGACAAGAAATTTATTGGTACAGTTTATTTATAATCCAAATGTAATAAGCCCGCTTAGCAGTTTAACCAAAAGAGAGCTGCAGATTGCAGAATTGTATGCCGAAGGATATGGCAATCTGGAAATTGCAAATAATTTAAATATAAAGCAAAATACCGTAAGCACTATCAAAAAAAATATCTTTGAAAAATTGAAAATTGAAAATCTTGTTGAGCTCATTGATCTTATCAAGACCCATCATAAAATATAGATCCACTAAGGGATATTCCGCACTTCTTCATCCATTTTAAATTTTTATCGATAAATATCTATATAATGTCCGATATGTATCTACGGAGTTTGTAGATGATATTATCCTGCGATGTTGTTACTTTGTAGTATAAAATTTACCAAATGAAATGCGAATGCTTTTTTTAGTTTTTTTCACTTCATGATCACAGGTAAATGAAATAACTGTAAAAATAATAAACTATAGTTATATAAAACACAAGTGATGAGAAAGAATTAATAAGTGATGAGATTAATATAGAAGCGTATGAATGACCTTAAACGTGGATTTCTTGAAAAAACCAAATGATAAGAAAAAAACACAAATTACTATAAAGAAATCCAAGGTGTGGTTACTAGTACAACTAAAAAGGAGGCAGAAAAGCCTCCTTTTTTTGTTTTAGTATTCTTGCAGTAAAACCAATGAGAATCTATCTTTAATTGGAAAAACCGGAAGATAGTAAGCCATTGAAACCTATTGATTAAGCACTATAGTAAATACTTATCTGAAAGTAACTTCTATCTTCCGGCTTCCATCTTTATTTAAACTTTTGAATAGCTTCCGGACTTACAGGCGTAAAGAAATTAATCAGATTCCCATCCGGATCACGGAACAAGAGAGAGCGATTGCCCCAAGGCATTGTGGTAGGTTCCTGCACAATATGATCTGTCAGATTTTTAATTTTTTCAAATTCAGCATCTACATCAGCCACTAAAAACTCGATAATGGTACTGGTTTGGCCTTTAGATTCCGTAAAATCTTCACCACCAAACATTTTCATGGTATGGGTGCTTCCAATAGCTATAGTAATGGAACCGGTAGGAAGTTCAGCAAAATCTTCCGTATACCATTGTGCATTTTGTCCTATTGCTCTTTCATAAAACTGAACCGATTGCCTGATGTCTTTGGTAATGATTCTTAATGATGTTAATTTCATAATTCTGTATTTAAATAATTGATTACAAAATTAAGAACAGGGTATGACAACAGTATGTCAGGAGTTTTTTGAAGTGGAAACTATTTTCCTAAATATGGGCTGCTAAGCGGTTTATTAATAAAAGTTAGCAATATGGATGAGTTGCTTAAAGTTAAGAATCTGTATTTTTCTTCCTTCCGATCTGATTAGTTTTTCCTGCTTAAAATCATTAAGAATACGGGCCAGGGTTTCTCTGGCGGTTCCTACCATGTTGGCGAGGTCCACCCGGGATAAAGAGATCAATACCTCTTCTTCCTGTAAGTTATTGGGTTTGTATTTGTCATGCAGGATCAGCAAGCTCAGTGCAGCCCGCTCTCGGACAGTACGGTGAGATAAAACTGCAATAAGATTGGCCATGACACTGAACTCATGGCTTAAAGACTTTAATAACAATCTTGAAAAAACCGGAGATTGGTCAATAATTTCGAGAAAGCTGTCTTTTGAAATAAATGATATGACAGAATTTTCAAGAGTGGAAGTAGTATCTCCATAAGATTCCTGGCTCAAAATAGCAGAGTATCCGAAAAATTCCCCGGAACTGTAGATATAAATGATTTGTTCCCTTCCATCATTATCTACCTTATATTTTTTTATCTTTCCTTCATTCAGATAATAAATTCCATTGGGTTTTGTGCCATCCGTAAATATCGCCTCGTTTTTGCGGTAGTTTTTAGTTTTCATTACCCTTATAAGTAAATCCTTATCAGACTCAGGCAGCTCATCAAAAAGGTACTGATTATTGAAAATAAATTTTGAGATCATAATTTTTCTACGCAGGCTGTTGAATAAACGTCCAGTTTGTAACTTAAATCACATTTTAAACGGATATAAATCACCAGACTTTCTGCCTGAACGAATTAATTTTACAAAAGTAATAAAATAGATTTTGAATGGGGCGGAATACTCGTTTGGGTCTTTATAAGGCAGTGTTTATCCCATTCAGAACTAAAAAAAAGAGCACTGGATAAAAATTTAAGTTGACATGTTTTTCACAGCGATTGCTGGCATTTTTAAATTATTTTTTTTTACTTATTTATTTTATCCAGTTGTTTTTTGTGATTCTTTTTTATGATGATCTCCCGAAGCTCCTCCAAAGAGTTCTTTATATAAATTAATAAAAATAAACGGTTATCCCAATACTCTGGAATAACCGTTTTTATTGTAGCCATAGAAAATCCTATTGAATCTGTGTAGCAAGAGATCTTACTGTATGTGCTGAGAAATACCCCAAAGCTCCGTTATTGATATTACTTGGTGGATTGGCAGGTGTAACACTCCCACCGTAGCCTTCCGAAATCTTAAGAAGTGCGCTGTAATAAGTGAATACATTAGTGTCGATAGACTGCATTTCAACCAAAATAACATCTCCGGGTACTACCTCGTGATCTCTGCCTTTATTATCATCATTAGGAAGTCCTAAAGTCCATTGATTAGGTAATCCGTTGTTTAAATTATCAGAAAGTACGCTGATGTACTTTTTAGGTAAATTATTGATGGTAAAGCTGAAAAGATAACGGTTGCCCAATTCTGCAGGATCATTAAAAACAGGAAGAAGGGTATAGCTTTTCTTACTTCCGAACATAAAAGAATCCTGTACAAGACCCTCCAAGTCCACAGCCTTTGGCATGGTACTTTGTGCGGTATATTGTTTCCCTTCTGCTAAAACTTTAAGAGTATAGGTTCTTCCCGGTACTCCGAGAAAGGTACTCGTTTTATATTCTCCGCCACCTGTATACTCCAGTGTTTCTGTTTGTCCGGTATTATCACTTAAAATAACCTGAGCGTCTGTAACAGCCGGATATTGATTAGGCTGGGCAAAACCGACAGTCTTGGTGATTTTTACAGTATATGAACCATTTTTATCAGTGACATTTCCTTCAATGACAATGTTTCCGCTCTGGTCATTCAGATCCAGATCGATCTCTTTTTCACAAGAAGTTAATGTAAATGCAGATAATATGATAAAGAATGCTTTTTTCATGATTTAAAATTTGAAATTGTAAGTGATGTTAGGTACCCAACGGAAAAGGGAAGTCTGCATGGCGCGGGTGGTTCCCGGGTTGTTTGGATTGTCTTCGAAAGTAATGGTGTAAGCATTTTCACGGCCATACAGGTTATAAATTCCGAATGTCCATGATCCGCGGAAACGTTTATTTGATTCCGGTTCGTAGGTCGCACTAAGATCCATTCTGTGATAAGCAGGCATTCTGTCAGCGTTTCTGTTGTTGTATTGGAATACAGTCTGTCCGTTCAGTTCATATTTTCCGACAGGGAAAGTCACTGCATTTCCTGTACTGTAAAGGAATAGTCCGGAAAGAGTCCATTTTGAATTAAGCTGATAAGTGGCTACTATAGAAAGATCATGAGTTTTGTCCATTCTGGCGTTGTACCATTGGTTATCATTGATTCCGTTGATCTTTCTTTCTGTTTTGGATAGCGTATAGGAGATCCAGCCTGTCAGCTTTCCGCTTTTCTTTTTGGCGATAAGTTCCAGCCCGTAAGCTCTTCCTTTCCCGAAAAGCAGTTCACTTTCTACATCTTCAGCAGTACTGAATCCGATCTGCGCTCCGTTTTTGAAGTCGATCTGGTTTTGCATAGATTTGTAGTAGACTTCTGCGTTCAGTTCATAATTATTGTTCTTGAAGTTTCTGCTGTAGCCAACACTGATCTGATCTGCTATTTCAGGCTTTACAGAGTAACTGCTTCCGATCCACTGATCGGTAGGATTTCCACTGCTGCTGTTGCTTAAAAGATGAAGATTCTGGGTATTTCTTGAATAACCTCCTTTCACGCTGCTTACCTCATTGATGCGGTAATTTGCTGTAATACGCGGTTCCAGGTTCGTATATGTTTTCCCGAATTTACCTTTTTCTAAATATTGACTTTCCGAAAGTTCTCCATTTTCATAGGTATTGAAAGTATCTCCACCCAATACACTGAATAGAGAAAGTCTTAGTCCATAATTAATGGTAAGTTTTTCTGTTGCTTTGAAATCATCATTAATATATAGAGCATTTTCCCATGAATATCTCGGATTTCTTGAATAAGAATTCACAATCGTTCCCGAAGCACTGCTTGGAGTAAGCGTATGGTAAATAGACTGCAGACCGAAGCGTACGGAATGTTTGTTTCCTGCAAACCAGGTAAAGTCCTGCTTAAGATTCCAGTCCTGTATCTTTGAATTTAATTTGAACTCACTCTCATTATTTTTCAGACCGATTTTATAATCATAATTACTGTAGATTAATGAGGTATTCGAGAACAGTTTACTGTTGATGATACTGTTCCAGCGTAACGTTGCTGTAGTATTTCCCCAGTCGGTTGAGAAAGTATCTCCCAGTCCCAATACATCCCTTCCGAAATATCCCGAAAGATAAATACGGTTATTCTCATTGATCTGATAATTGGCTTTCAGGTTGAGATCATAAAAGTATAACTTATTGTCTTTGTAGTCTTTGGAAGATTTAAGAAATAGGTCGGCATACGTTCTTCTTCCGGATACAATAAAAGATGATTTTTCCTTCTGAAGTGGTCCTTCTACACTCAGCCTGCTGCTGATCAGCCCTATTCCTCCGTTAATATTGTAATTTTGATTATTTCCGTCTTTCATTTTCACATCCATTACCGAAGAAAGACGTCCTCCATACTGGGCCGGGCTGTTTCCTTTGATAATACTGGCATCCTTCAGAGCATCACTGTTGAAGGTACTGAAAAAGCCAAGCAAATGCGATGCATTGTAAACAGGAGCCTCATCCAGAAGAATCAGGTTTTGATCCGTAGCACCCCCACGAACACTGAAGCCGCTGCTTCCTTCACCGTTACTTTTAATACCCGGCAGAAGCTGTATGGTTTTCATAACATCCTTTTCACCAAACAATACAGGAAGCTTCTCTATATTTTTGATATTTAATGTCTCAGTCCCCATTTGAGCACTGGAAAGATTTTTATCCTTCTTGACTCCGGAAACCACCACTTCATCTATGGTATTGGATTTTTGCTCTTCCTGATTGAGGAATAAATCCAGCTTTATGTTCTGATCTACTTTGATCTGCTGCTCAAAATCTCTGTAACCCGGATAGGAAATGATGATGGTGTGATCTCCTTCTGGCAATGATAGTGAGTAAAACCCATATTCATTAGCTACAACACCTATTGAAGGATCATCGCTTACTTTTACCGTTACACCAATCAGCAGTTCGCCGTTTTTTTTGTCTTTCACTGTTCCGCTTACAGAACGGGTTTGCTGCTGAGCCATCACCAGAGTGCTGAAACAGAGCGCAGCGGTGGCTGCGGTAATTTTGAAAAAAGATATTTGCATTAGTTTTTGTTAAAGTAGTAGATCTCTTCTATAGAACTGAGTTTATTGTTTCCTGCTGATTAGTTGAATGAATAGAAAATAAGTTACACACAGAAGCTTTATTATTTGAATAAATTAATTTCTGATTCGTCTTTTTTATCGACCTTCATTAAATCCTGGGCAAATATAGCAGAACTTATGTAAAACATATTAATTATCTAGACTAATTGTTCTATTTTTTCTTTCGGTTATAGAAATATAGAAGATAGATTGTATTTAATCGCACTAAAAATTTATATTTTTGAAAATCAAATTTTTAAAGTGAAATCACAATTCATATTATCAGAATGAAAAGTATAGGAGATTTAAAAAAATGGATGAGGGCTCATTGGTCTACAGTGATTATGACAGTTTTACTGATCATTGTATTGATTAGTCCTGACGCCAAAGCATGGCTGATGAGACAGGTGGCGTCTACAGGAATTCTTAATTCCAGTATTTCTGAATCTGTGGAGAAATCAGGAAATAAAGCTGCTTATACAGGGCTGATGCTGAAAAATGAAGACGGAATCCTTATTGATCCCTCTCCTCTGAAAAATAAAGTTGTCTTTATCAACTTCTGGGCATCATGGTGTCCTCCCTGCCGGGCAGAGTTTCCATCAGTTGAAAAACTCTATAATAAGTATAAAACTCATCCGGATATGGTCTTTCTTACAGTAAACCTTGACGATAATCCTTCTCTGGGAAAAGCCTATTTAAAGGAAAAAGGATTTACGGTTCCTTTTATAACTCCTGCAGGGACTATTCCGGGAGAACTTTATAACGGTTCATTGCCTACTACTGTTGTACTGGATAAAAAAGGAGAGGTCCGTCTTCATCATACCGGAGTGGCAGATTACAGCAAAGATTCTTTTTATCAGGAGATTGATTTATTACTGAAATAATACCATGAATATTCTTAGGGACTGGAGAATTGCTATATTGAGCTAATGTTAATGAATAAGACATGAATTTGTACACCTTATTTTCCTTTCATCCGAAGGAAGACTTTTATTTTTCAGTGATTGATAAGCAGGGAAATATTTTTAATAAATTTCAGCTTCCCGAATACAGGGAAACGACTATTAGAAATAATTGCATTCCTATTAAAGAAGAATTTACAGATCAGCATTGTTTGGATTTGAATGACTTTTTAAAAGGATATGATATTTATACCTGCTATACAGGTGGAGTAGGTGATTTATTTTCTGAAAAAGCAATGGTAGCTTTAAAAGACGAACTTCAGGGGGAAATTGAATTTATTCCCTGTATGCTGAAAGGCGAGCCTATACCTGTCTATGCAGCTTTATTCCTGAAATCAGCTCCTATTGTAAAAGATTTTGAAGGAATGGGTTTCAGCTTTGAAGATATCCCGTTGCCGGATGTAAAATATGCTGTTCAGGATGAAAATAAAGGGCTTAAATTTGTTACTCAGGCTTTTGTAAAGCTTGTAAAGAAATATGACCTGAAAATTGAATGTAAACTGAGAACTCACGATAAAGCATAGCAATAATGTCATTTAAAATACGATCCATTGAAGAAATAGTAGCTGAAATTTTAAAGGAAAAAGGAAACGTACAGAATTTTCCCAAAACCATTGATTTTCCTTTTCCCGAATACTATAAAAAGCTGGCTCCTTTAATCAAAACAACAGAGATTGCATCGGAAGCTATTTTGTATAATGCTGTTGAAGCAGTTAATCAAAATAAGGAATTTATACTGCCTGATTATTGGTGTTTTGCCGGGAATGGACAGGGAGATCAATGGTTTCTGGATAGAAATGGAGTTGTTTTCTTTTATGATCATGATTATGATGAAAAATTACAGTCCATGCATATCAATTTTGAACAATGGCTGCAGATGGCACTCATTATTCAGCAGTTGGATGTGTACTTTGAGGAGCATAATGAGATTTCAGAATCTGTGAGACAAAGGTTTTACGATGCATTGAATGTTATCCATACTAAGCTGGGTGAAAATTATCCTTTTGAAACTTAACTTTAGCATGAATAATGTTCTGAAGGTTGTAATGTCTGGGGAAATGGACTATTTTTGATTCGAAAGAAAGTTATTTAAAAACATCAATACCATTTTTCATATTTCTTATGAATGTAGACCAATTGAAGGAAAAGGCACAACCCATGATCCGTAAGGCACAGGTGTTTGTTTCAGCCAATGATTCCAATGAAATCATCGCTTATGCGAATGAAAACGAACCAGTTCGTTTTCTGATAAAACATTTAGATCAATGGATGGGGCTTACGGAAGAGCAGGATGAATTCAGCTTTTTACCGATTGATATAGAATCGGTTGATTTGCATACATACACTGCCTTAGAAGAAAGAACAATAGAAATTTACCCACCATTTGAGACATTAATGCATTATGGTGATGAGGAAATTCAGAAATGGATTACCGAAAATGATGGTGATAAGAATGACTTGTTCAGCTTATTTGCTTTTGCCTCCGATGAATACACAGATATCTGGATGGATTCTCATCCTATCTATTCCAATGATGGGATTTTTGCTTATCAGGGTGGTTGGGCAATGACCTGGCCGGAAGATGATGTTCCTATGCAGTGGAATGAAGATCTGGAGTTCCTTTTTCAGATCGGATTACAAGATGAACCTTTTATAGAAGTATTCTATGACAAAAAGAACTCTTCTTATATCTGCGTGGAACGTAATACATAAAAAAGATGGATAAGCCGCTGTAATCTTCCTCGTGAAAAAACAGTATTTTTATATCCTAAGAAATAGAATATGCCTGACCGGTTAAGAGTTCATATCGAAAAAGTACTTCCTCTTAGTGATGAAGAATTTGAATATATATCTTCCTGTTTTACCTATAAAAAATATAAAAAGCATCAGTTTTTAGTACAAGAGGGAGAGCTTGTACCCTACAATTACTTTGTCCTGGAAGGTCTTCTGAAATTAGTATATACTGATGATACCGGAAAGGGGCACATCATAGGATTTGCAATGGAAGACTGGTGGGAAACTGATTTTCCTGCTTATTATCAAAGCAAAAAAGCAACCATGTCATTGGAATGCATAGAGGATGTGGAAGTGTTATGTCTTACCCTTGAGGATTACAGAAAAATCTGCAGTATTCACCCTAAAATGGAACATTTCTTTCTGGAAAAAGCCTATATGGGATTTATTTCTGCACAACAACGCATTATTTCTACCATGACTACCGGGATAAAAGAGCGCTATGAACAGCTCTTGAAGAAATATCCGTCTCTGGTACAGCGTGTCCCAAAATCATTACTTGCTGCTTATCTGGGAGTTTCCCGGGAAACTCTGAGCCGTTTATCAATATAAACTGTGATCTTTCTCACTTGATAATCGTGATTGCGGTCACGGAATTTTGCCATACCTATTCTGCAATTTTGCACAGTAACGTATAACAAAATTCAACAATGAAAAAAAGAATTATAAACCCATGGAAATGGCAAAATGAGAGAAGCTATGCACAGGCTGTAGAGGTAAAGAATGTAGAAAGTACTTTATATTGCTCAGGGCAGGCAGCTATTGATCCGGATGGTACTTCCAGTAATGAAGATATGAAAAGTCAGCTGGAGCAGGCAATAGCAAATCTTGAAGAAGTAATTACAGCAGCAGGGTATGAGTGTAGAGGAATTGTAAGATTAAATATCTATACCACTTCAACTCAGGAGTTATGGCCTCATTTTCCTGTTCTTCAGGAATGGATTGCAGTCCATAATATTGAGCAGGCAGTTACGATGCTTGAAGTCAATGGGTTATTTGAAACCTTGAAAGTGGAATTAGAAGCCACAGTTGTTAAATGATCTTTAGTATTGCTTTAAAACCTAGCCTCCAATGTATTTGGAGGTTTTTTCTTACCTTTATATTGATTAATTTCTAATCATTACTGAACAATGAATATTCAATTTTTTTCAAAAAATGCACTGGTAGGAGGAGCTACGCAGGGAATAGGAGCAGGAATAGCCATTGAACTGGCAAAATGTGGAGCCAATGTTACCATTATGGCCCGCAACGAAGCAAAGCTTAAAGACTTTATGGCTTCATTACCCATTGTAGGTCCCGAGCAGAAACACCAGTATCTGGTGGTTGATTTTTCAGATTTTAATAATTATAAAAAGAGTATTAGAGAATACTTTAATACAAATTCTATAGATATTTTGGTGAATAATACCAATGGTCCGGAGCCAGGACTGGCGCTTGAAAAAAACACTGAAGACTATCAAAAAGCCTTTGATCTTCTTTTTAAAACTGTTTGTGAAACTACTTTACTGGCTCTTCCTTATATGATTTCACAGAAAAAGGGCCGTATCATTAATGTTTCTTCACTTTCTGTAAAAGAACCTATCGGGAATCTGGCACTTTCTAATTCTATCCGTTCAGCTGTAGTAGCATGGGCAAAAACTCTATCCAATGAAGTGGCTCAGCATCATATTACCGTGAATAATATTCTGACCGGGTATTTTGATACAGAACGTATTCAGAAGCTGGTGAATCATGAGGCAGAGCAAACCAATGCATCTTCAGATGAAATAAAAAAAGCCCGTGAAAACAAAATCCCGATGAAAAGGTTCGGAAAACCTGAAGAATATGGCCATCTGGTAGCTTTCTTAGCTTCAGAATATGCGTCTTACCTTACCGGAACAAGTATTCCTCTGGATGGAGGACTGAATAATACATACTAAAATAGAGTTGGACACTGGAAATTACTGCCAGGCTAAATATTCAATGAAGTTATTTTATACTCAAAAACGTCTCGTTTCCAGTCTGATTCATAATTTTATTAAAAAAAATCACAGGTCGATGTAATGTCTCTTTACCATCAGTTGTCATACTAATATTGAAAAATATTATATGAAACACTGGTCTTTTAAAAAATGGAACACCGTACTGGGATGGTTCCTTTTCGTTATTGCATTAATTACTTATTTCTCTACGATGGAGCATTTTCTGAGTTTCTGGGACTGCGGGGAATATATTTCTTCAGCGACTAAGCTTGAAGTGACCCATGCTCCGGGTGCGGCCTTATTTCAGATTGCAGGAGCTGTAGCCGGAATTTTTGCCTTTGGAAATACTGAAAATTATTCAATAGTAATCAATGCAATGTCAGCACTTTTCAGTGCATTGACGATTTTGTTCCTTTTCTGGACCATTACGCATTTTTTAAGAAGGCTTTTAAATAAAGATTTTGAAGACATTACCAGGCACCAGGAGATTTCAATTCTGTTTGCAGGTGCTATTGGAGCTCTGTGTTTTACATTTTCAGATACATTTTGGTTTTCGGCGGTAGAAGGAGAAGTATATTCAATGGCTTCTTTATTTATTGCCCTTGTGGTCTGGCTGATTACGAAATGGGAAAACGAATATAAAGCTGCTGACAGTGAAAGATGGATTATTCTTATTTTCTTTATTCTCGGGCTTTCGGTGGGAGTACACATGATGTGTATGCTGGCTATTCCAGCCGTTTGTCTGGTGTATTATGCCAGAAAATATACATTTAGCTGGAAGAGTTTTATCTGTGCTAATCTGATAACACTTGGTGTGCTTGCATTTGTTTTTAAAATTATTTTCCCATTGATTATGACGATGTTTGGACAATTGGAAATTTTCTTTGTGAACGGTTTAGGACTTCCTTTCCATTCCGGAACTGTTGTCGCTTTTATTTTGATGGCAGCCATCTGTTATTTGATGATTAAATATGCAGGGAAAGCAAAAAGAAACATCTATCAGACCATTGTTTTATCTGTGGTGTATATGATAATAGGCTTTTCGTGCTGGATGGTTATTCCGATCCGGGCAAATGCCAATCCGCCAATGAACCTTAATAGTCCTGATACGGCTATCGGAATGAAGGATTACTACAACAGAGAGCAGTATGGAGACTGGCCAACAATTTATGGACAGAATTATACAGCCGCCCTTGACAGAAAAGGGTTGGAAAAGAATGAAGATGGAAGTTACAAAAGGAAAATAACCGGAGATACTTATGAAAAGGACGAAAAAACAAAGTCCTACAGGAAAACAGGTGAGAGGTTTAGCTATGTCTATAATAAAGCCCATATAAGCTTTATGCCAAGAATGTTCAGTGAGGACAAAGAAGTGATGGCTAATTATATTTCAATGTACGGAGCTCCGGATTTTACATTCAACGATGGTAATGAAGATGTGGCAGACAATCCGCAGGCTAAGCAGATCTTTAATGAACTAAGGGCAAAATATGAAGATGATTCTATTACAGTAGAAGATTATATGAAAGTAAAACCTTATGATCTTATCAATGTACAAAAGCCTTCTTTTGCCCAGAATATGGATTATTTTATCTCCTTTCAGAACGGGTATTATTTTGTAAGATATCTGATGTGGAATTTTGTGGGAAGACAGAATGATTTACAGGGACATTTGGAAAATACCCATGGGAACTGGATTTCAGGATTCTCTTTTATAGATAATGCTTTATTGGGGAGTCAGGATAATATGCCGGCTAAGTTTAACAATGAAAGTACTGTGAAATTCTTTTTTCTGCCACTTATATTGGGGCTAATTGGTTTCTTTTTCCAGCTGAACAGAGATTTTGGAAGATTCTATGCGATTCTTTCACTGTTTGTTATTACCAGTATTGGAATTGTTTTTTATACAGGTGTGAAACCTTTTGAACCAAGAGAAAGAGACTATGCAATGGTAGGTTCGTTTTATGCTTTTGCGATCTGGATCGGACTGGGTGCAGGAAGTATTCTTTGGTTTATTCAGTCCAAAATAAAATCTAATACAGCCAATATTGTACTTGGAGTAATCCTGTTGGGAATTCCTTTCATGATGGGCTTCCAGAATTATGTTCCACACGACCGCAGCAAGAAATCCGCAGCTTATGATTCTGCCCATTCCTTTCTGGCATCACTGCCTAAAAACGGGATTGTTTTCTGCTATGCTGATAATGATACTTATCCGGTTTGGGGGCTTCAGGAAACAGAACGATTCAGGGATGATGTAAAAACGGTGAATTTTACCATGCTGGCCACTCCATGGAATATTGATCAGGTAAAAAGAAGAACCTACAATGCAATGGGAATTCCGGGGGAATTAAAACATGAAGATTACCGGGATGGGGTAAATGACCAGGTGTACCTGATGAAAAAAGAAGACTGGGAAGGGATATTTACCATGTTAAAAGAACAGGGAGCGCCCGATACAGAATTTCAGGAATTCAGAAAATTCCTGACTCAGGATTCAATGACGGTAAAAGAGGCTATCAGGTTTCTGAAATATAAATCTCCTGCAAAAGACGAGCTGCTGAAAATGTATTTCGGGGAGAAAGAATATGAAAGATATAATATTATCCCGGTCAATAAATTCATTCTTCCGGTGAATAAAGACAATGCTGTAAAGTCTGGTATCATTAGTCCGTCTGATCTTGCGGATACTGTGGATCAGATCCCTATTAATTATGAAGCGAATACTCTTTATAAAAGTCATCTCATTATGCTGGATATACTTGCAAATTTTGATTGGAAACGCCCAATCAGCTTCTCATCCGGAGGAATGTATGACAGTGAAAACATCTTTTACCTTGATGATTATCTTCAGTTTGACGGCTTTAGTTATAAGCTGGTTCCTATCCGTACTCCTCAAAGTCCCGATGGCGACAAAGGCAGGGTAGATGCTCATTCGTTGTATAACGTGGTGAAAAATTACAAATGGGGCAACTTTAAGGATCTTAGCATCCATTATGATGATACGGGAATATCTGATATTATGAGCTATAGAATGTCCGTGAGCAAGGCGGTTTCTGCATTGATGGCGGTTGGTGAGAAAGCAAAAGCTTCAGAGTTGCTGGGCCTTGTAACGAAGGAAATTCCTGCTGAAAAATACAATGATCCCCGTTCATTAAGCTCGATTGTTACAGCTTACATTGTTGCAGGCCAGGAAGAAAAAGGGCTTCAATTGGCTAAAAATCTTAAGAAAGATATATTTTCTGAATATGACTATTATTTGGGACTTTCTCCTAAATTCCAGGCTGCAGCCAGAAGACAGATGAGATCTAAGCCCATGGAATATAGTCTTGTTGTTTCTGCAGTAACGGAAGCATACAGAAAACTGGGACAGAATGAAAAGGCTCAGGCTTATCTTCTAAATTCCGTGGAACCAATAGATAAAAAGTTCAATATTTTTATCAGCAGACTCCAGCAGATGGATAAAGAAAAAGCAGCGAAGGAATCTGAAAAAGTTCAGCAGATAGCTCCTTTTTATCAGTATTTATTCAATGTAATGGAACCTTTTGATTCTACTTATGCAAAGAAGAAGGAAGAGCAGATCACTACCGCAATCATTAAAGCTACACAATAATAATCATTAAGATCAGACAGGACTTTCAGAATAAGGATTTTGTTTTTATAGTTTCGTTTTAAAATCTTTTGATTTTACCTTATACGATTCTGAATCCTGTCTGCTTATTGGTCTTTTAATAAAGAGGCTGTTTCAAAAGTATTGTTTTTTACTTTTGAGACAGCCTCTATCTTACCCGTATTTCAGATAAGTAAAAAAAATAAACGAACAAACAATATAATGATAACTATAAACTGAAATTGGTAACCAGATAAAATGCTCCCCATGCTGCAAAAACAAGCGCAATGATCCATACCCAAACCGGTATGGTACGTGGATTTTCACTTCCTTTGATAATAAAGCTCTGGTTCTTTCCTGTATCATAGGCATTAAGCATTAAAGGAAGAACACCATTTACAGTTTCCTGGTCAGAAAGCCCTTCCAGGTGAATAATAGGACCGTTCCGGACATTGAAATGAATAATTTTTAATCCTTCTTTATTTCCAAACTTGCTGATTATCTTTAAAGTATGTTCTCCATCTGTAAGCTTGGTCGTATCCAGATTAAAAACGATAGGAGTCTGAAGTTCAGCAATCGGGTCAGGTTCTTCATCTATATAAAGAAAAACGGTGGCATTGTGCTTTCCCATTTATTTCAGATTTAAAAATTAAGGACATTATTTTTGATATGCTTCTTATTCTTTTCGCCTGGTTTAATGAGAAACTTCAGCGAATAAAATAAGGTAACCAGTGTAAACAGGGCCATTCCACCCACGATGAACCAATCCCAGCCGGATTCAGGACCCGGGCCGTGGGTGAAATTTCTTGTGATTTTAGGCTGTTGTAGTGTACAGGCATCACAGGCCTGAAAATAGTTTGTCCATAATATCAGTATTGGCAGTATTATATAATGTATCTTTTTCATATCATTTTATTTTATCCATGATTGTTTTTACTTCTTCAACAGTAACTTTTTTACCATTGTTTCCCCAACTTGTTCTTTCGTGATTGATAAGAGCTGCCACATCTTCAGGCTTGAAATTGGCATTGGTTCCTACAGGTGGCATTTCTCCGAATTGAGGGGCTAAACCATTATACCCTTTCATGATAATAGTGACATACAGTTCCAGATTATCACCTAAAACTACTTTGTCACCCTTCAGGGGAGGGAATGCTCCGGGAACGCCTTTTCCGGTAGCCTGATGACAGGTGGCACAGTTGGCTGCAAATAATGCTTCTCCATCCGGGAGATTATCACCTCCGGCAGTTCCATTAGTTTTTTTCTCTTCTTTTTTGTACAGGAACTCCCTTGTCGGAATACTTTTAGGAAGCTCCGTCTGTTTAAGGCTAAGCAGATAAGCCACCAGATCACTTGCATCTTTTGACGGAACTACCTTACCCTTAATTTTCCTTTTAAAAGCATCGGGAAGACTGATCTCCTTATCTCCGGGATCTAATTGTTCTTTGATGAGAAACAGCCATTGATATGAAGGCATTATGGATTGTGGAACGACTGACCTTGGATTGAAAAGGTGAGAATACTGCCAGTCTTTGCTGGATTGCCGTATGCCAATATTGGTAAGATCTGGACCTGTTCTTTCAGTCCCCATCAAGGTAGCTGTATTCTGAAATAGATTCAGCCTTTTGTTTCTCGCGTAATCTACTGCCAGACTTGGGCGGTTTCCGAATACCTGATCCATATCCACATTACGGACCTGTTGGGTATGGCATGCCACACAACCTTCACGAATATAGATTGCTTTTCCGCGGCTTTCTTCTTCTGTGAGTGCTTTACTTCCCTGTAAAGGCTGATATACTTTCTGGTTGTTCAGAGCAGGAAAGATGCATATAATCAGTGTCAGAAAAAGGAAAAAGGCCAGTGCTGAAGAAAAAAGTTTCTTATGGTCATTAAAGAAGTCCATTATAATGCTTTATTTTGTTGGGTATGTATGATATCTAAAATTTCTGAAGGGGTTTCCGGAATTCTGATTTCTTTCCGTGGACAGATCATCCTGTAAAAGTTATAGGCAAAAATGATATGTGATATCCACATCATGGTTCCTCCGATAGCTCGCCATAACCAGAAAGGGAACATTTTTATCACACCTTCAAGAAAAGGCTTCTTATCCATCCAGAGTATGCCTTTTTCGGTGGAACCGATCATCAGGGAAATAGTATATACCAGCACTCCGATCAATGCCATCCAGAAATGGAGTCCTACTGTGAGGCTTGGCGGCTCATGAGAGGTAAGTCTCGGAACGAGTGTATAAGTAAAAGACCATAGCATAAAAGTAATGATTCCGTACATGGTCAGATGGGAGTGAGCGACTGTAAAATCTGTGAAATGCCACAAAAGATTAGTTGTTCTGAAAGCTTCAGCCGTTCCCTGCATTGACCCGGTAAAGTAAAAAATTACAGAAACCACATAAAAAGGCAATACATAGCTGAGCTTTAACCTGTGCCATGATCCGCATATGGTCATCATAAAGTTAACACTTCCTGCAGCTACAGGAATCACCATTCCTACACTGGCTACAATAGCCACTGTCTGCATCCACCATGGAATAGCACTGAAAATAAAATGATGGGTTCCGATCAGGGTATAAAATAAAATCTGTGTCCAGAATGCCAGAATACTCAGGCTGTATGAATATACCGGGCTGTTAAGTTCCTGTGGTAGAAAATAATACATTAGTCCCAGATTGAAAAACATGAACCACATGCCAACCCCCTGATGCATAAAGTAGCCCTGTGTTATCGTTTCTCCAAGGCCATCCTGCCAGAATGGGAGATAGGCGACGAAAAGGATGACCACTACATACATCATAGCAGAAACCACATACCAGTTGGAAACATAGATATCTTCCGTTTTCCTGAATTCGATGGCTTTGAAATGATTATAAATGCTGATCATAATTCCTATGGCAAAAAGAATCATAACAGGCCAGATATATTCCCGGTATTCACCACCACTGTTGTTAATCCCTGCCATCAGGCAGACGCTTCCGAGAAATACGGCAGAGTTCATCAGTATTAAAGACCAGTATCCGATCTTCAGGTTGAAAACTTTGGTATTTCCAACTCTGGGAACTACATAATAAGAAAAACCAAGCATAGCCATAGAAGCCCATCCCCAGAAAACCATATTGGTATGAACAGGACGCAGCCTTCCGAAACTCAGCCAGCTGAGATGATCCGAGTCTGGCGCTACAAATTTTATTCCCAGATATTCTCCCACCGTAGTTCCCATGAAAAGCCAGAAAACGGCACATCCCAGAAACCAGAGAATGAGCTTTTTTTCATCCTCAGGAACCGAAATTTTTCCGCCTTCTTTTCTTTTGCTCTGAAGAAACCGGATGTCATGAATTTCATTAGCCTGATCTACCAGGCCACGTGGGTCTTTTACATTTTTATTCAGACTGAGCTCATTCCCGGAAAGCTGAAATTCAAGTTCTTTTTTACGTTCTTCTAAAGCGGTAACTTCTTGTGGTGGTAAACTTTCCAGATGTTTGTAAATCCTTTTCAGTTCCCTTTTTTTAAGAGTGTTGGAAATCATTCTGTTCACTTTTATCAAAATCAGAATGAGAGCGAAGATGATAGGCAGCGAAATAAGAATAATGGTAATTTGTAAGCCTGGTTCATTGAGAAACTCGTCCATTGCATAAGTTTTAAGAAATTCTGTTTCCTAAAATTACAATGAATACAAATTTTACTGTTATGATCTCAATCACAATCAGATTCTTAATTTAATAGTAAATTTGTCTGTTTATTATGTTAAGGAGATGTTCTTTTTCCATCGCTTTAATGGTCCGGATTACAGTTTCAACCCGCAAACCTGTAAGGTCAGCCATTTGCTGACGTGTTAAGGGAATAATGTATTCTGTTTCAGTTTCTTCTGTGCAGTGGGTTTGCTTAAAATAATCCATTAATACTTTAAGCCTGATTGCAGGGTCTTTTGAAAAAATATGCTGGGACATGATCATTTTATAATGAAGTCGCCGTGAAAGATTTTCGTTGATCTTCAGTGAATATTGTGGATGCTCTTTCAATATCTCAAAAAAGTTTTTGGAAGTAAGCTGGCAGATGGTACAATCCGTTAAAGCTATGGCATTTGTAGGATAAATCTTATTGATGAAAAGAAAAGCCTCACCAAAGGACTGAGGAGCTTCAAAAATATTCTGGATAAATTCCCTGCCGTCTTCACTGAAATTATTCAGTTTTACCTTTCCGGAAACAATCTGAAAATAGAAGGTACTTTTCATCCCTTCTTCGTAGATGAAATCACCACATTTATAATCTTTGCTTATGCTGCCATACTGCTTTAATAGGTCTTCGGGAATCATAGTTTAAATATACAATATTAAAGGAGATGATTGGAGTGAATGGATAGGAAGGAGGCTGGAAGAGGGAAGTCCTTTTAGTTTTCAATTTTAACGGAGCCAACTGTATTGAAGTATTATGATTTTCTATTCAAAAATCACTTTTAGTGGTTTTCTACGTATAACAGGATTTTCCAGCCTCTTTCTTCCGGCCTCCAGCTGAAAACAATTACTCAGAAAACTGTTTTTCCAGTTGGATAGCTTTTGGAAAAAGGATATTATTTTCCAGATGGATATGTTTGTGAAGATCATTTTCAAATTCCTGAAGCATGGCAAATGCTACTTTATAAGTATTGCAGGCATCAGCAGGAGGAAGAAATTCATTGGTAATCTCAGCGATCTTTCTGAAACGGTCTCCTTCAACACTATGCTCATGTTGCATCATGTTCACCGGGTTTTCTACAGTCCCAAATCCAGGTCTTGTAAGATCTCCACCGGATATTTTAGCCTTGACCATATTTCTTACAAACGGAAAGAGAATGAGCTCTTCTTTTTTCATATGAGCAGCCAGATCATGGGCTGATTCACGAAACAAAGTATTAACCTCAAATAATTCAGGATGTCTGTCGCCATGTACTTTACATAATTTATCAAGAAAAGTTTGTAAAACAGGAGTTTTTTCCTCCACATAACGGTGGTGAGACTTTTCAATATAATCTGTCAGAAGATCCAGAGGCCAACTGCTGAAGTCTATGGTGGTATCATTATTTTTCGGAAGTGTATCCAGTTCTTCATAAATTTTTTCCGGATTCAGTTTTTTATTCTGGCAGGCTTCCTCAATGGTTCTTCCTCCTTTACAGCAGAAATCAATTCCGTATCTTTTAAAAATGGCAGCTGTTCTGAAGTCTTCCGCTACAATATTTCCGATAAAATCTGTTTTTGTATTCATATTATGGGGCGTTTTATTGATTTAAATTGTTCTTATTTTTTTAATGATAAAATGTATTTTACCATCAGTTTTGCATTGTCTTTACTCATTCCGTTATGAGGGGCCATTGGAATATCTCCCCAGTTTCCTTTCCCGCCTTCAATAATTTTATTTGCCAGCATATCGATATCTGTTTCGGTATATTTTGCAGCCACCTCCTGATAGGATGGACCTATCAGTTTTGCATCAGTTTTATGACAGGTAAGGCAGTCTGTACCTTCAATTAATTTCAACCCTTCATCTATGGAGTTTGCGCTGGTTGCTACAGGAACGGTAGGTGTTTCTACAGGCTGAGCAGGCTGTTGGCTAGAATATGGATCTGCCTGTGGAATAGGAGTTGTTTCAGGTTTTGAGCAAGATAGCAGGATGGGAGATAAAGCCAGGATTATTGCGGTATTAAAAAAAAGTGTTTTCATAATGAGTATTATTTATTATTATTTTTTCTGGGCAAGAATGGCTACCGCACAAAGGCAGTTATTATGCTTTTTAAAGACCCTTCTCATTTGTAGAATCCGGGAACGGATTTTAGGCTGTATGATGATATTTCCGGCAATTTTCAGAAATCCGGAAAGACCTTCGTCACTGATGATTCTTTGCAGTTCCAGAAGGTGCATAGGAGCTGTTTCCGTTTTTAAAATCTGAAACCCTTCTTTTTCCAGTAATTGTGTCCATTCGGAAACTGTTAATGGGCGGGTATTTACCTTTAGGCTTAAAGCCAGTTCTTTCTGAATCTGTAATTTTACATTTTCATCCAGGCTATCAGGTACCAGAGCTAATTCATGGATAGCATAATAGCCCTTTGGTGCCAAAATTCTGGAAGCTTCCCTGATAATTTCCGATTTCCTGTGATCACTGTGCATACTCAGCATAGCTTCACCATATACTTTATTTGCAGATTGTTCGGCTAGATCTGAATGTGCTGCATTCCCCAACTTAAATTGAGCTGCTGTATTTATAAAATTCTTTTTCAAAAGATCAACAGCTTCTTGCTCTGCATCAATTCCCGTATAGGATTCCGGATTTTTCTTCAAAGTGAGTTTTGCTGTAAAACCAATGCCCGGGGCAAACTCTACGATTCGGTCATGAGAATTGATATCCAGCATTTTCAACATTTTCTGAGTCAGGACTAAACCGCCTGGCCGCAAAACTTTTTTACCGATTTTAGCTAATAGCCAATGGGCAGACATTTTTTCAATAGCAGCTGTTTTCATTGGATTAGGTTTTAAATTGTAACAGGCAGATAATCAATATGAACACCTGTTAAATTGAGTTTTATTGTTATTATTAATATATTAAGATCTTTTTATCTTTTATTATGGTAATTTTTTTTTTTATGTTTTGAGGTAGGTTAATTCTAAATCCAGATTATCCACAAACATTTGTATTTTAGATGTTTCAAGCATGATACGAAGATCCTGCCTGATACTTTTGAACTGTTCATGAAGTGGACACGGGTGGGTTTCTGAACATTGATCAAGACCTAGTCCACAACCCGTAAATAATTTATCACCGTCTATTTCCTTTACAATATCAGCAATACTTATATTCAGATTTTTAGGATCCATATAAAAACCTCCGTTTGGCCCTTTTGCCGATTGTACAAAACCTTTTCTGCTCAGATCCTGAAGGATTTTTGCAATAAAGTGTTCCGGAGAATGAATGTTTTTCGCAATATCCTTAATCCCGACCCTGCTGTCATTTTTAGACTGCTGGGCAATGTAAATTAATGCTCTTAATGCATATTCGCAGGTTTTGGAAAACATTGTATCTGATTTTTATAGGACAAATGTATGAACTTATCTTGAATAAAAGACAAAATTATCTTTTATTTTTAAGGGACTTGATAAAGATCATTCAAACACGAATTAATGGATGAATAAGTGAAAGATTTTGATCACTTTAGTTATTTTAAATAATTGCCAACTAATTGGGAGTTCCCCTTATATTCTCTGAAATATTAAATTTTACTGAGATATCAATTGAAAGATCGTATATTCTATTTCTCTGGAGGGGTCTCAAATTATTTACTTGACCCGTCACCTCCTAATGACAAAAACAGATACATCAAAATGCCTTACTGCTTTTCCGAAGATCAGATGGCCTGGATTGTGTAAATTCATGAAACGTATCACTGAAGGCGCTGATCGAGCTATAGCCCACATCATCTGCAATTTCATTAATGGGCTTGTCTGTATTCAAAAGGAGCTCAATAGCTTTGATGATTCTTAATGTTTTAAGGTACTGAAGAAAGGAGATATCCATGTCAGCTTTAAACAGCCGGGACATAGAGCGTTCACTCAGCCCGAACCTGGTGCTTACATTGGTAAGTGTCAGTTTTTCTCCCATATTCCATTCAAGATAAGAGACTATTTTCATCATCTGTTTGTTGTGAGTGGCAGGAAGAATAATAGGTAGGGGCTGCTTATGGGTTTTAGGTAAGATTTTTTTTAAAGCCACCAGAAACTCAAAGTTTTCATCTTTATAGGTGACGTGTTTTTCGTCCCACATTTCTGTGTATTTAATCATCTGGATCAAAAGTTCTGATGCCGGATAAATTCCCAGTTTTCCATAAAACGGATCTGAAACATCATCATGAGCATAAAAATAAAGTGAACGAAGAACGGTAGCGGTATGCCCGACTTCTAAAATATGTTCCATGCCCTCCGGGATCCAAAAAAAATGTCTGGCGGGTACCACATATGTCCGGTTGTCAATCGTAATATAAGCAATACCACCTTCTACATAGCTTAACTGTCCTTTGGTATGTTTATGAAAAGGAATCAGTTTTTCTGATTTTTCGTGCATGACAAATACACTTTTATCATGTCTGTCGATGTCCGGAAGCGCTGCAATTAATCCCATATCAAAACTAAAATACTGTTGAAAATGCAAATATAATCATTTGGCCGGAATCATGTAAAAGTTGACTATTTTAGATAAATAAAATTTGCGGATTGCCAATAAATTTGCAGTGCAATAATTCGAAAAATTCAAATGAAAATTTATGTCACCGGACTGCTGATGCTAGGAGCTTCCTATACAATATCGGCTCAGACAGGCAGTCCACGAAATGATACCATACGGATCTCCCTGAAAGACGCATGGCAAAGAGCTGAAGAAAACAGCCGTCATATTAAAATCAACACCATCAATGTAGACATTGCCGAAGCCGAAGTAAAAGACACCAAACGAGAGCGACTTCCGGAAATACAGGTCAAAGGATCTGCTGAAAAAGCTTCCAACATCCCCATCTATGAAAACGGAATTTTTTCCAAACCTACCCAACATGAGGTCATCCACACTCTTTATAAAGTGGGAGCCGATTTTTATCTGAACATTTACAACGGAAATAAACTCAATCTTAAGATCAAAGAGAACCAGACCCTTCAAAAGATTAAGAATATTCAAAAAGATCAATCCATTTCCGATATTCATTACAAAACAGCCAGTCTTTATCTTGAACTTCAGAAAACACTAATCTTCAGGGATCTTATTAAGCAGGATATCAAAGATCAGGAAATACAGCTTAAAGAAATCAAGTCTTTATACAAAAACGGGGTGGTGTTGAAAAGCGATGTTTTAAGGATAGAGCTTGAACTTTCCAAACGTAAAATGACTTTGGTGACTATTGAAAATGATATTCTGATCGCCATGCAGAAACTGAATATTATTTTAGGCATTCCAGATGAGCAGATAGTTATTCCGGAAGTGCCCTATAATCAATGGGATGCCAATACAACCTATGCAGAATATCTGAAAATGGCGTTGGACCATTCATTTGATTACCATGTTTCAGAACAGCAAACGGAATTGAGTATTCTTAAACTGAAGCAGGTAAAGGCCAATGTAAGGCCCAAAATCGGGATGTACGGTGAATTTTATTATGCCAACCCGCAGATTTTCCTTTATCCCTACAATCCTTATTGGTATTCATTGGGAATTGTTGGTATTAAGGCTTCATTTTCAATATCCTCACTTTATCATAATACCAATAAAGTAAAAGCAGCCAAATTAGAATTTGAAAAAGAAGAAGAGGCCCATAAGGATACAGAAGATAAGGTAAGGCAACAGGTAAAAGAAGCGTATCTGAGGTATCAGGAAGCTCTCGAACAGATTAAGGTTGCTGAAACCAATGTTGTTCAGGCCAAAGAGAATGCCCGGATTATTAAAAATACCTATTTCAGTCAAACCTCTCTTATCACAGAACTTTTGGATGCCGATATACAGCTTCTTCAGACAAAATTTGAACTTGAAGCAGCAAAGATCATGGCACAGAACAATTATTATTTACTACAAAATATTACAGGCGTTTTATAATACAATGAAAAAGAAATATACTCCCACCGATAGGCTGATCACAAAGATCACAGGATGGATTTCAGTTTTAATCGTTGCTGCACTTGCTGTTTGGGGCGGTTTTACTCTTAAGAATTATTATCGATATGAGCAGACGAATGATGCTCAAATTCAGGAATATGTAAACCCAGTTATTTCAAGAGCAGGCGGATTCATTGTAGCCGTAAAATTTGAGGAAAACCAGGAAGTTAAAAAAGGAGATACCCTTTTACTGATTGATAACAGGGAATATGTTCTTCAACAAAAGGAAACTCAGGCAGCCCTTCAGAAAGCACGTGCCCAGCTGAAAGTTCTGGAAAGTAATACCAGCACTACGTCAAAAGAAGCTGCCTCAGCTCAGGCCCAGATAGACGGCAATAAGGCGAAAGTATGGAAACAACAGCTTGATTATAACCGGTACAAGAAACTTTATGATGAAGAATCTGCTACTAAACAGAGACTGGAAGATGTAAAAGCTACATTGGACGTGAACGAAAGTGATTATAAATCTTCTCAGGATGATTATGCTGCATCTGTTTCTAAAATACATGATATTCAAGCTGAAAAAACAGTGGTTTTGGCTGAAATTGCCAGGCTGGAAGCATTACTGGACCGTCATAAGCTGGATGTAAGCTATACAGCAGTAGTCGCTTCATATGATGGAAGAATGGGACGAAGAACTGTTGAAGTAGGGCAAATGATTGATGCTGGAGAAACGCTTGCATTCATCGTTAATAACGAAACGGATAAATGGGTGGTTGCCAATTATAAAGAAACCCAGATTAAGGATATGAAAATTGGAGATCACGTAAAGATCGTTGCAGATTCTTATCCTGATAAGGAGTTTCAAGGGACTATTATTTCTCTTTCACCAGCAACAGGTTCAAGTTTTTCATTATTGCCACCTGATAATTCTACCGGAAACTATGTGAAAATTGTTCAGCGTATTCCTGTCAGAATCAGAGTGGATGGAAAAAGAAATGAAATTGACGTTCTGAAAGTAGGAATGAACGTAAATGTATATGCTAATAAAAAGCATTCCTAATGGTTAAAAGACAAATGCCCTTTTTTAAAAAATGGGCTCCGGAATGGCTGGTAAAAATTATACTTTTTTCCATGACTTTACCGGGAATCATCATATTTTTCCTGCCTCTTACCAATATCAATGCAGCAGCAGGATATTATGGTGGTGAACCTGCTGATATTCAGTTTTCAGTAGCGTTGTTCTATGCGGGTTATGTAGGGTTTTACAGCCTGGAAAGAAGATTTTTCAGTTTTCTGGCTGCCAAAGAGTATTTTCTTTTATTTACAACTTTGCAGATCGTTGCGTGTTTGACCTGTTATTTTACCCGGGAGATCTATGTACTGTTTCCTGTCCGTTTTATTCAGGGAATGTTATTTGCCGGGAATGTTAACCTTTCACTCACCCTGATCTTTACACGATTAAACAGTGAAAGGGGAAGGGAAATAAGTTTTTCTGTGTTCTTCGGTATTCTGATCTGTGCATTGCCGTTTAATAACCTGATTACAGCAGATCTTATTGATTCTTACAATTTTAATATTGTTTATAAAACTGCCATTTTTTCGTATCTGCCGGGTCTTATTTTCCTTACTATGGCCATGACGAATTACAGACCTAATGTAAGATTTCATTTGTATAAGCTGGATTGGCAGAGTTTTGCGGTTTTCAGTGCAATTTTGGTACTGGTAGGATATATAGCCATTTTCGGACAGGAATATTATTGGCTGGAAGATCGCAGGATTCTGGGGAGTGTAATCGGAATCATTGTATTGGCAGTAATTTCAATTTTCCGTCAGAATTCAATTAAAAGATCTTATATAGATCTTCGGGTTTTCAGATACAGAAATTTTAAAGTAGGGTTGCTGATTCTTTTTGTCATGTACATTTGTCGTTTTGCTTCAGGAATTACGAACAGCTTTTTTGCTACAGAGTTGCACCTGGATCCGTTTTACATTTCCTATATTAATATTTTCAACCTTTCAGGGTTGGTGTTTGGCGTTATCATTGCCTGTTGTATGGTCCTGCAGAAAAGAAATATACGCTATATCTGGGGGCCCGGTTTTTTAATGTTGCTTCTGTTTAATGTATTGATGTATTATTCTTTTGATGTTCAGGCGGATGAATTTAATTATTATATTCCTTTATTTCTTCAGGGATTGGGAGTAGGATTGATCATGGTCCCGACTATTATTTTTATTATTTCATCGGTTCCTGCTTCTATTGGACCTTCAGCAGCTGCAACAGCACTGGCAATACGTTATTTCGGATTCTGCGCCAGCATTGCATTGATTAACTTTTTTGAACTTTTTGAAAAAAGCCGCCATTATAATGCTTTTCAGGATCATTTAAGTGCCGTAGATCCTTCTGTGAAAGATTTTCTTCATAAACAGACTGCTAAACTTATGTCTAAAGGAATGCTTGAAGATCATGCTGTAAAAGCATCTAATAAACTTTTAGTTGGAAGAATGAATGTTCAGGGACATGTCCGTTTTGCTATGGATTATTACGAAATGATGGTATGGCTTTTAGCAGGTACATTACTGTTGATTATCCTTTTCCCATACCTGAACCGTACTGCTCTTTATTTAAAATCCCGCAGGTTATCTCCTGCATAAAATGTAAACTATTCATCCCATTATTATGAAAATAGCCAAAATACTTTCAATATTGCCCTTACTTTTTTTCTGTTTATCATGCAGCAATGATGATAATATATTTCATCTTAAAACAATAAGAATCAATGAATATGAACAGTATATGTCGTTACCAGAGCAACATCTTTTTATAAAGATTGTAGATCATGAAAATTCAGGTGTTATGGCAGAAACAGAGCCTTTTCAAAGTAACCTTCATTTACCGTTGCTTCTTAAAACAGAGCATGTGTCGGATATGAATTTATATGCAAGACCCTATCGTGTGGAACTTTGGGGAGATATTTCAGGATTGATCGGAAGTTGCACTGTGAAAATGGACGATTACAGGATTACATTTCCTATTGATATGGAGGTGAAAAGTAATAGTCTTGAAGTTGCTATTCAGGGAAGCTGGGAATAAGTAAAAGAAAAATAATGGAAGAAATCAGATTAGTGAATGAAGTCGTTACAGAACTCTTAGACAGCGGGTATTCTGCTAATTTTGGACTGATGGAATATCTCAGTTCTCTGAAGCCTGTTAAGGAAATAGCTGATATCTCCGGATCGGATTTTAATATCGATGAAGTCTACTGCTGTCATGAAAATGAATACAATTCTGAAATTGTGTATGTTTTTGCAATCTCATGTGCGAAATATGACTTAAAAGGGATTTCCACCTCCATAAGTATTGTTGACAATTCGTTTTCTTTTTCAGAATTGTTTGAAAAGATGAAAGGAATGTACAGGAGAATTTTTTAGATTTTAAAAGTATAGCTTGTTTAGCTAATTTTATAGTGAGAGTGCTGAGACTGTCTTTAAAGGCAGTCTCTTTTTTCTGATTAAAGTAAAAAATGAACAATGGCCGGAAATGTCTGTTTTTTGTCATTGCAGCCATTTGACATTGTTATTACATTTGCATGATACAGATTGAGATATGGAAAATGCAGAAAAACAGGGAAAAATAAAAAATATAGTTCTTTTGATCTTACCAAAGGTTCAGCTGCTGGATGTTGCAGGTCCCTGTGATGTGTTTACATCAGCCAATCTCTTTTTGCCGGATGATAAAGCTGGATTACAGTATCAGGTTCATTTGATATCCGGGACTTCAGACAAGGTAATATATTCAGGTTCAGGAATCCCTTTAACCTGCAGTCGTACTATTTATGATATTGATTTTCCAGTAGATACCTTACTGGTTGCCGGTACTGATCTTAGAACACTAGATGAAGTTAATCCCGATCTTTATACTTATTTGCAGAATACAATAGGAAGCGTAAGACGTTTAGGATCAGTTTGTGCAGGAGCATTTATTTTAGCAAAAGCTGGATTGCTGAACGGAAAGCAGGTAACTACGCATTGGAAATATGCCGATATTCTGCAACGGACCTATCCTGATTTGGAAGTAAATATCAATCCGTTTTTTATCCGGGACCGGGGAATATATACTTCAGGAGGTGTTTCTTCCGGAATAGATCTGGCACTGGCCCTTTTGGAAGAGGATTGGGGTAGGCCTCTAGCCTCAGAAGTCGCTAAACATCTGGTATTGCATTTAAAAAGGGCAGGAGTACAATCCCAGTTTGGAAATGCTATTTCCGATTATGAAATGTTATCTCCTTTCACAAAGGGTATCAGAGATTTGCTTAAAGATAAATTAGGCCAGTCCATCAGCATAGAATTTATGGCTGAATCTGTACATATGAGTGTCCGTAATTTCTCCAGGGTCTTTTTGAGGGAGTCAGGAGTCACTCCCGGTAAGTTTCTTGAAAAGATGAGGCTGGATCAGGCAAAGGATATGCTGGAATATACAGAGATGAGTATCGAAATGATTGCTGCAAAATGTGGTTTCGGAAATGTAGTCTCCCTCCGGCGGTTATTTTTTAAATACCTTTCCATTTCTCCGGCACAATACCGGAAATCCTGTAAAGGAACAGGGTAATTCTCTTTACTTTTTTGTATTCCACAAGGTTGATAATTAATTATCAACAAGGAAATCTACGCCTTAAAAAATATTAATCTTTAAAATATAATTATGAATCAGAAACAACAGAACGGGACAATGAATATAGCATTTTTGATTTACGATCAGGTAGAAGCGCTGGATCTGAATGGTCCGTTGGATGTCTTTATTAAGGCAAATGTAATATCTGCCGGAAGCTATAACTGCTATACTGTAGGAAAAACCAGAGATGCCATTCATATGGAAGGAAATACTATGGCTGTGATTCCGTCATATGATGTACAGACCGTTTTGCAGCCTGATATGATCGTAATTCCGGGAGCTAATCCTGATTATGTGATGGAATACCTGCAGGATGATGATTTTCAGAATACTGTAATGAGCTGGATAAAAAATCAGTATCGTAAAGGAACTATTATTTTCTCAGTTTGTACAGGAAGTATGCTTTTATCTAAAACCGGGATATTGGATCAGCATGAAATTACCACCCATTCTATGCTGCTGGATACTTTGGAACAATATAATCCGAAGAGTATTGTGAAAAGAAATGTCCGGTTTGTAGATCAGGAACAGCTGATTACTACTGCAGGAATAACGGCAGGAATAGATGCAGCCCTATATCTGGTTGAAAAGCACCATGGAAAAGAACTGGCAGATACCATCGTGACGCTTTTTGAGTACCAGCAACGGGAATTTGAACACTGATTATTCACAAATTATATGTATTCATAAAGATTATAGATCTGCGCAATCTGTACAAGAATTTAAAAATTATCGAAATTAAAATGATATGATGGGTAAGGTTTCGGCGGGCCAAAGGCC
>NZ_JBBGZQ010000039.1:0-30581 GCF_037572595.1 Chryseobacterium sp. MYb328
CGCCAAAGGCGCGCCGAAACTATATAGGGGATAAAGATTATGCTGTTTTGTTGTGTAATTATTAAATAAAACAAATATAAATTAACTAACTAATGTGTTTTTATTTGGTTTTTTTTATCAATTTCGTATTGTTATTTTTATATCTTTAAAAGTGAATTATTTTGAATAGTATGAAAACATTGATTAGTGTAATAATATTGTTTCTGATGAGCTGTCAACCTGCTGCCAAACCAAGTTATCCGGATAAAGACATGGAGGGTAAATATTCTAGGAAATTAAGTCCTGATCATCAATTTACTCTATTTTATAAATACGAAGAAAATTCTTTCAGTCCGGTCAAGTGGCTCAGCTATTATGTCACAGAAACGAAGACCAGTATTCTCAAAAAAGAAAGAACAAAGATCCTTGCAGATACTATTTACTGGAGGCCAGACAATGTTCTTGTAATAATCCCTTACCGGGAAGTGATAAAAGCACAGACCGGAGAGGATGAAAAAAACGATGATGATCATATTTTAATACCCATAAAAAAAACCACAGAATGAAACAAAACTATGTCAGAAATGGAGTAATGGTAATAAGCGCTGTTTTTTTATTGAATGCCTGCCAGCATTTCAATACACAGACAGACACCAGCCGCCAGCGGTCATCAAATGTTGACAGAATGGTAAAAAAACAAGAAAAAAAATCAGAGGAACAGGATCAAATTAAAATTCCGGCTGATAAAAAAGTCTTGGCTCAGGGACAAAAAGAACAAAGCCTGAACAAGACACTTGCCTATAATGATCCAAAGTTTAATAAGGTATTTGAAAGCTTTGGTGACGGATCAGCGGAAATTCAGCTTAGAAAAGAATTACTGATGAGTATGGTAAAACCCGGAGAAATGGTGATGGGACATCGTGCTGATAAGAAATTAAGAGAAGAAAAATCCGGAATCAAAGAAAGGAAAGGAATTGAAGAGATGGCAGAGTACAGACGCCATATTACCATGCCTGTCGGGACCAATACCATGCTTTATGAAGATGGAAACCTACTGAAAGAGTATAATAAAGCTCTTAACAGTCCTACACTTAAGAAAGCGCAGCAAAAGTCTTCTGTTGCTTCAAAAAATGGTGTTTATTCTGTTAATAATGTTGTGTTTACTGAAAGAGCACCTAATAATATTCCGGGAAGAGACAGGAGTTTGGTGATTGCTCCTCAGAACCCTAATAAATGGTATGTAGGATCTGTAGGAGGCGGAGTCTGGATCACTGAAAATGCAGGGACAACCTGGAGGAACACCACTGATTTTGCTGTTCCTAACCTGGCCACTTCTACGCTTGCTATCTCTCCTCAAAATCCAGACATTGTTTACGCTGGAACAGGAGAGCCATTTGGTAATCTGGATAGAATAACCGGTGCTGGGCTGATCAAATCTACAGATGCAGGAGAACATTGGACACGCTTACTCAATACTGCTGCTTTTGGAGATGTTGGAAGGTTGCTGATAGATCCTGTTGATTCTAATCATCTATTGGTAGGTACTTCAAAAGGAATCTATATGACTCAGGATGGAGGAACTACCTGGACTCAGACATTTACAGGATCAACTGTAGGAACAACAACCTATAGCAACGCTCAGGATATTGTCGCAAATAGTGATTTTAGTGCCATATATGCTTGTGTTAATACTTTGGGTGTTCTTAAATCTACTGATGGAGGAGCCACCTGGACAAAAGTATTTGATCCCCTTGCTCTCAGTAAACCCTTTAAAAGGATGGAGATCACAGTATCCCCGGTTAATCAGAACAAAATTTACCTGAGCTGTGAGAATGGATCGATATATATGTCATCTGATGCAGGAGGTAGTTTTCAGGAGCTAACTTATAAGTCAGGAAACAGTAAAGATATTCTGGGAACACAGGGCTGGTATGATAATGCTGTTGCAGCACACCCGTTTAATGAAAATATTATTTACATAGGCGGAGTTTCAGTTGCAAAAGTTACTGTAGATACCACAGATAATTCATATAATGTACTTTCCATTGCCAGTGGTTATAACAACAGCTACCTTAATACTTCAGTACATCCGGATCAACATGGTATTGTCTGCCAGATCAACCCCAATGATTCAACTAAGTTTAGATTGTTGTTAACCAATGATGGAGGAGTGTACTCTACCCAATATAAAATAAATCCCGGGGAAACTCAAGGGGATTGGTCTGCCCCTGTTATAGGGTTAAATACAACGCAGTTCTATGGCGCGGATAAAAAGAACGGAGCCGATGCTTACGTTGCAGGTGCCCAAGATAATGGATCATCAGCTACCCTTACAGCTCCCGCTTCCAGTACCTCAAATTATTTGTCATTATATGGTGGAGATGGTTTTGAGGTCTTATGGAACTATAAAAAAACTAATGAGTTGTTATTCGGATCGCAGTATAATAACTTTAGAAGGTCAGAACAGGGAGTCAGCATGAATAGTATTTTCTCAGCAACTAATCCGGATAATGGAAGCGCTAAATCTCCATTTTATTCGAAGTTAGCTAATGCAAATAATAATCCTGATGTTGTATTTACTGTTTCGTCAAGCGGAGTCTGGAGGTCTTTGGATTTTGGAAGGACATGGGGACTCACCAGCTTTACATCTGCAAACAATGGAAGTTGGGCTGGAAGTAACTCAGCTGCAACCGTTAAAGTATCAGTTGCAAACCCTGATGTAGTATGGGCCGGAGCTCAGGTTTCCGGAGGTACAGGTACCACGTCCAAGATCAATGTGTCAAAAGATAACGGATTGAGTTTCACAAAAACAACAGGGAGTATGCCGACAACAGGCACTTATAACATAAGCGGGATTTCTGCTTCCGGTACCAATGAAGCAAGGGCATATGTGTTGTTTTCTGTATCCAATCAGCCTAAAGTAGTAAAGACAAATGACTTTGGAGCAACATGGACGGATATTTCAGGATACAGTACAGGATCTACGTCTACAGGTTTTCCAAATGTTCCGGTACATAGCTTAATTGAAATGCCATTTGATGAGAGGATTCTTTGGGCAGGAACAGATATAGGAATATTTGAAACGGTAGATAGCGGGGCAACCTGGTCTTTGGTAACCACTATGCCACCCGTCTCTATCTGGCAGATGAAAATTGTGAATGATCAGGTGGTGCTTGCAACCCATGGCAGAGGAGTCTGGACTGCAACTATTCCTGAGCTGGCTACTTATACCCTTCCTGAATATGTAGGACGCCCCCTTATCAAGAGTGCCAGCCAGGTAGCAATTCACGATACAAAAGCAAAAGCAGTATTTAATTATGATAATCCACAGATTACAAGTCTGAAGGTTTTCGTAGATAATGCGTATGTGTCAACAATTTCCAGTACCCAGGCGAATACAGATTACACGTTCACTACCACTTCAAGTCTGCCAGAAGGAATGCATAGTATTTCAGTCTTAGGAGTATATGCTAATGGAACTAAGGAAACCATTAAAGACATAAAACCTGTAGAGATCATCAGCTTTAATAATGGATCATCAGCTATTAATGCTCCTGCATTTACCACCAGCGATGTATATATCGGGGCAGGTAAATTTGTGGTAGATAATGTGTCTAATAAATTTACTTATAATGTATTGAATAATATAGGTCATCCCTATGCAAACAATACCAATTATCAGACCTACATGAGAACTCCTGTGATTGTAGGACCTGCTTCTGCAATGACAATGAGACACATGGCACTTACAGAAGCAGGATATGACTTTGCCTATGTGGAAGGATCTAAAGATCTTGTAAATTGGACAACAATGGGGGTGTATGATGAAGCATCCTTTAGTAACTGGACAAATGGAGGAACTCCTCTTTCAGCAGCTAATGTGAATGAAACATTATTTCAGAATAGCTCTTTAAGTTTATCAGGATTTACTCCCGGTGATGAAATTGCCGTGAGACTTCGTATGACCAGTGACCCAGGCGCAACATCTTATGGATGGCTGATCAAATCTATAATTCCTACTTCTACTCTTGGAGTAAAAGATAACACGGTGAAATCAGAAGAAGGGATCAGGCTTGCCCCTAATCCTGCAGATGATATTACAGCAATTATGCTTCCTGTAAATAATAAAGGTGATGTAGATGTTTATGTATATGATGCTTCAGGCAGACAGGTAATGTCTCTGAAAAAGCAGAAAGGGCCAAAAATTGATATGAATGTAAAAGCGCTTGTAAAAGGACTTTATCTGATACTTGTAAAAACAGGTACAGAGAATAAAGCCCTGAAATTAATTAAAAACTAATTATTACCCTTATTTTTTATACAGGCAGACTTTTGAAGTTTGCCTCTTATTAACAAAGTAAAAATACTCTCCAATCTGGAGAGTATTTTGTTTTCTGACAATTTTATCAATAATAAAACTCTGGTTTTTCTTTTCCTGTCTAAAACTGAGAAGCAAACTCTTTAGCAAAATCCTCCAGTTTAGTACTTCCGGTAACAGGAGAATTGTGTTCAATAAAATCTTTTTGTACGGTTCCTGTTTTCATTCCCAATCCCATTTCAACGTATAGTTCGGCCATGTCTTGCGGTAAACCAGCCTGAAGCATTCCGCCTAAAGAATCCTCATCTGAAAATTCCACCCAAGGAAGTTCTGGTTTTTCAACTGCTGCTCCTAATATTTTAGCAAAATCAGAAGCTTTTCGGGAATCACTTACAATATATCTGATATTTTTGCCAGTCTCATTTTTCACCAATTCCTCTGCCGCTGCTTTGGCAATATCTGCTGGATGTACCACAGGGATTTCTGTATTTTCAGGATAATTTCCTCCAATAATTCCTGCATTTTTAATCAAGGGAATATCATTAAAGAAATTAGTGTAAAAATAACCTGCTCTTAAAAATGTAAATGAAGTGCTCTCAACTTCATTATAAAGTTTCTCAATATGATGAAGCCCTTTGATAGGCCCGTTTTCTACAGGAGATCCCGCTCCGACACTGCTTAGCATTACGGCTCTTTTTACTCCGGCATTTTTTATAGCTTCTGCATACTTCTTTCCGGTATTGATGGTATTCTGAACAATATTGCCAGCACTTATGGCGGGTGGAGTCATCACAAATACTGAATCTGCCCCGTTAAATGTCTGTGTTAAGAACTCAAGATCTGTAATAGATCCGATAGCAGGTTTTGCGCCTAAAGATTCAATATCATGTTTTCTGGCTTCATTGCTGCTGATAACAGTAATGTCATGTCCTTGTTCTATCAGTTGCTTTGTCAAAGGTTTAGCAACATTTCCTAATGATCCTGTGATGATAATTTTCATATGTAAATTTTTATTGTTTTTATTGTGATAGTTAGATGCAAACACTTAGTATTGATTGTTTTATGTGAATTTAGCAAACTGTTGCGATTTCATCATAAATATTTTTTTATTTCCTGATACAAAGTTATATTTGTACTTACTTTTATACAAGTACTTACCCTAAAGTGTGTAACTATGACAGCAATCAAAGAAAGTTCAACCATTCAGGAAAACAGAAAAATAACACAGGATTGTCCTGTAATGTATGTTATGGAGAGGATTGGAGGTTTTTGGAAACCTATTATCCTGTTCAACCTTTCCACAGGAGAAAAAAGGTATAGCGAGCTGAAGAAAGCTATTCCTGCTGTTACAGAAAAAATGTTGATTCAGCATCTGAAGCAACTTGAAGCAGATGGCTTGATCATAAGAACGGCAAAACCTGTTGTTCCGCCACATGTTACTTATAAATTGAGTGAGGCTGGAAATGAACTGGCCCCAGTTATTGATGCCATGGCAGAATGGGCATTTCAGGATATGGAAAGACATGATCATAAATGTGTTGAAGAAAACAGGTATAAAGTTGATAAAAATCAAAATGTCTTTAGTAACAATTTAAAACAATAAAAAAGGTATTCCATTCGAATACCTTTTTTTACTATATCTGACAGAAAGAATTACAAAGACTGCATATCGATCACAAAACGGTATCTCACATCACTTTTCAGCATTCTTTCATAGGCTGCATTGATCTCCTGCATTTTGATCATTTCAATTTCTGAAACAATATTATGTTCCCCGCAGAAATCCAGTAATTCCTGAGTTTCAGCAATACCTCCAATCACAGATCCTGCGACAGATTTTCTTCCCAAAATTAAAGGAACTGTATTCAGAATAGGTTCAAGGCCTCCTAAATATCCTACAAGAACATGAGTTCCGCTAATATTTAAAGTCGTTACATAAGGGTTTACATCGTGTACATAAGGAACAGTGTCAATAATCACATCAAACTTTCCTTTCACTGAGTTCATTTGTTCTTCATCCGTAGAAATAATAACATGGTCAGCTCCTAGTTGCTTTGCATCCTCAGTTTTTCCCGGAGTTCTTGAAAATAAAGTCACTTCAGCACCCAAACCTTTTGCAAGTTTAATTGCCATATGTCCCAGTCCACCCAATCCTACAACAGCTACTTTAGAATCCGGACCTACATTCCAGTGTCTTAAAGGCGACCAGGTTGTAATTCCAGCGCAAAGAAGAGGAGCTACAGCAGCAGGATCAAGATTTTCAGGCACCTTTAAAACATGCTCAGAATCTACCACTACTTTTTGAGAATAACCACCAAAAGTATGACCTCCCAAATGCTTGTCTTTTCCATTATAAGTTCCGATGAATCCATTTTCACAATACTGTGCAAGATCATGCTGGCAGCTGTTGCAATGCCCACAAGAATCTACGATGCATCCTACTCCTGCAAGATCACCTACTTTGAATTTCGATACTTCACTTCCTACCTTCGTAATTCTTCCTACAATTTCATGTCCGGGAACAGCAGGGTAGAGGGTTCCGCCCCAATCGTTTCTTGCTGTATGAAGATCCGAATGGCATACACCACAATATAGAATTTCAATTTCTACATCTTGGGAAGTAACCTCTCTTCTTTCAATATTCATTTCTTTCAGGTCTGCTGTAGTGGACTCTGCCCCATAAGCCTTTACTGTAAATGTGCTCATTTTTATTATTTTTTTAATTAAATTAATAAGTTGTGTTATAAATTACTATACTCCTCATCCGTTACAGGATCCAGCCATTCTACAATCCCGTTCTGCGTGTTGGGATTGATAGCGATGTGCGTGAATTCACTGTCGGGAGCCGCCCCATGCCAATGGATTACATTCGGTAATATATTTATGATATCTCCGGGATGTAAGATCCGTACCGGTTTTCCTTTTTCCTGATAATAACCGGTTCCTGAAGTTACAATTAAAATTTGTCCGCCTCCATGAGAATGCCAGTTATTTCTGCATTTGGGTTCAAAGATTACATTTCCGATCTGACAGTTCAGTTGATCTTCATTAGGTTTCAGGACCTGGACCCAGGCTGTACCTCCTGAAAAATAATCTGATGGAGCTTTTTCCCCTCTCGGAAAAATGTTTGTATTAAAAGTTTCCATAACGGGACAAAATTCGAAACTTTCCGGTAAATTCAACTTATACAGATTACCGGATTACTTACCAATTTTACAGACAAGGTATCTGTTATGTCGAAAATTGGTAATTTTGAATAGTAAAAAAAATATACTTCATGGAAAATCAGGAGGTTGAAATCTATAACAGTGTTTCAGAATATAATAAAATGGCCCATCATGAAACATTGCATCCGTTGGTAAGTGTGATAGATTTTTCTAAATCAGATCCCATTTGTCAGTACAGAAGAAAATTTGGTTTTTATACCGTTTTCCTGAAAGATGTGATGTGTGGAGATATGCAGTATGGAAAACATAGTTATGATTATCAGGAGGGGACACTGGTTTTCATTGCGCCAGGACAAACCTATGGAATTTACAATAAAGGAAAATCTGTACAGCCGGCAGGTTTTGCATTGATTTTTCATCCGGATCTTTTAAAAGGAACCCATCTTGGGAAAAATATAAAAGACTATAATTTCTTTTCCTATGATGTACATGAAGCATTACACCTTTCGGAAAAAGAAAGAGAGATTATCCTGGATTGTTTTAAAAATATAAAACATGAACTTGGGCAGTCAATTGATAAACACAGCAAGTCATTAATTGTAAATAATATTGAGCTGTTCCTGAATTACTGTATGCGTTTCTACGACCGGCAGTTTATGACCAGAGATCACATCAATCAGGGAGTGATCGGAAAATTTGAAAACCTTGTTGATGATTATTTAAAATCAGATAATCCTAAAAATATAGGTTTTCCTATGGTGAATTACTTTGCAGAAAAACTGAATCTCTCAGCAAATTACTTCGGAGACCTTATCAAAAAAGAATTGGGAATTTCCCCACAGGAATTAATTCACAATAAACTCATAGAGATTGCCAAAGAACAGATCATGGATCAGGGAAAATCAATCAGCGAAATTTCCTATGATCTCGGTTTTAAATATCCACAGCATTTCACAAGGCTTTTTAAAACTAAAGTCGGAATTTCCCCAAGCGAATACAAAATCCTGAATTGATATAAATATAGATCAGAAATAGTATTCAGTCTGATAAAATAATTCGTGTATTAGCGGCAAAAATAGATAGCCACTAATACAGGAATATCATAATGAAAATTTGTTTTTTTATTATTGTTATCTGGGGTTAAAAAGCAACTTAAATTTTCTATTCTCAAGAAACAGCATTATCTTTAATGGTAAAAGTTTTCACCATTTCAAAATGAAACCACAGAATAAAGAAACTCATGTGTTCAATACTCGGTTTGGAATTATTACAGGATTGAAGGAAGAGGGAATAATAAGAGCTAAGAGCATTCGCTATGCCCGTTCAGAAAGATTTCAAAAGCCAGTTCCGGTTGAACATTTTATCTATGATAACAGACTCGAGGATAAAACTCCGGTTTGTCCACAAAAATTAAGTCCGCTTGTGGAAAAAATGATTGGAGCAACGCCTGTTGAAGAATTTGAACCGGAAGAATCCACGCAATATCTTTCCATAGCCCGACCAAAAACCTTTTTTGAAAATGAAAAACTTCCCATTGTTGTCTGGATTCACGGTGGTTCCCACGAAATCGGATGTGGAGACCTTCCAACTGCTGATCCTGCAGAATGGGTAAAAGAACAGAACATTATTGTGGTTACGGTTTCTTATCGTTTGGGACTCTTTGGGTTTTTAGGTGGCGATGAAAAAAGACCACCTAATTTAGGATTACTAGACATAATTGAAGCGTTGAAATGGATCAAAACCTATATTGTAGATTTTGGCGGAGATCCGGAAAATATAACCTTGCTTGGTCAGTCTTCCGGAGGAGATGCAATAGCTCACTTGATGATTTCAGAAGGAGTTGATGGTTTATTTCATCGGGTCATTATTCAGAGTGCTCCATTGGGATTGCGCCATAAAAGACAGAAAATGTCTGCAGAATTTTTAAAGAAAACAGAAGAAGTTAAAGATGAGGTGGATGTTTATAAGATGATGGAAGAGTATGGAAAATTCGTTCCTTCTGTTATAAAATATGGTTTGAAAGCGGCAATGCCTTTTGGTATTCAGTATGGATTTTCACCTTTATGTAAAGAAGAAGAATCCGTTGAAAAATGGCGTAAAAATGCAGCGAAATATGATGTGTTGATTGGTTTGAATAATGATGAAACCGCATTTTATCTCAAAACCTCAGAAGCTTTAAATAAATATTTTGGAAAAGGATTTGGGTTAAAGCTTATGGATAAAACAGTTGAAAAGACAACAGATATTATTTACGGAGCTCCAGCCCGGCAATTTGCAGATAACTATGCTAAAGGCGGTGGAAATGTCTATCTCTTCAGAATACATTCCAAATTAAAAGATAATCATATCGGAGCGCCACATTGCATTGATCTTCCTTTGATCTTTGGTAATGAATCTGCATGGAAGTCTTCGGAAATGCTGAAAGATATTCCCTGGGAACGTATTCATGAAAATGGTAAGAAACTAAGAGCACTTTGGGCAGAATTTGCCAGAAATGGAAAAATTTCTGATCAATCTGAGCGACCGGAAATTCTAACAATGGGAAAAATAAAATCTTAGATACAGACTGGAGTTGTTAATTTTTTTTCATTTTAATATTCTTTTGTTGTTGTATTTTAATCTTATTTCATTGTTTTGTAGTTGGTTGTGGTGGGTTTTTATTATATTTATGAAACAAATTTTTAAAATATAACCTTATGAAAACAAAACTTTTTCAGAACATGAGAAAACTGGATCGAAGACAATTGAAAAATGTAGATGGCGGAGTCATTATTGACAAAGTATGCTGTACAATGACAGAAGAGGGAGATTGCTGTGAATGGGCAAGGGACTTCAAAAGCTGTAAATTTATTTATTGCTAAACAAAATTATAGAGTTTAAAAAAAGTCTTTAGGCATACATGAGCAGAAACATCTTTATTATGTGTGCCTTTGTTTTTTATTCCAAAATCCAGACACTCACATTTCCGGCAGGTACAGGAAAATCTCCCCAGCCATTTTCATCAATGATTACTTTATTTTTGAATCTTTTCAACAGATCTTTAAACTTTTTCCCTGCATAATGTTTCCCAACTTCCATAGGTTTGTTGTAAGCATCCTTATTACTGAGGACTACGGCACATCCTGTATGTTCGTTATCGCCTTCGCGTATCCATCCGAGGCAGTTGGCGTCCTCAAAATAATCCCGCTGTTCACCGTAAGCATGATCTTTTCTGGCTTTCAATAGCTCTTCAATACCATCTACTTTCGGCATAAATATTTCCTGATCATTTCCCGCTCCGTCTTTGTCAATATAATGAGCACCGTACAAATCCGGATAAAAAATACATGGATAGCCATCTTTTCGCAATAGAATTAAAGCATAGGCAATAGGCTTAAACCACGATTCAACGGGAGCTTCCAGATCCTGTAAAGGTTGAGTGTCATGATTGGCAACAATACTCACTGAATGTAAAGGATCTGCCTGGGTAAGGGTTTCTTCAAAAATTCTTCTGAGATCATAGGAGCCACCTTCTTTGGATGCATTATGAAAATTGTTCTGCAGTGAACTGTCAAAAAGACTCATACAGCCTTCAGTAACTTCAATATACTTTTGAAGCAGATGAAGATATCCGGGAGCCCAGTATTCGCCTACGGCAAAAATATTTTTACCGGAATTGGAACGAAGCACAGTAAGCCATTCCTTGTAAAAGTCAAAAGAAATGTGCTTCAAGGCATCAAGCCGAACCCCGTCAAAGTCCGTTTCATCAAAATACCATTTTGCCCAGCTATTGAGCTCTTCCCGTACAAAAGGATTTCTGTGTTCAATGTCATTATACATCAGATAATCATAGTTTCCTTTCTCATCGTGGATCATTTCTTCCCAGTCGTCTCCATATTCAGACTGTATTTTATAAATATGAGACTCCATGTGTTCCGCATAATCTACGCCGCTGAAACAAGTGAAGTTCCATTCAAAATCAGAATACTTTTTTCCTCTTCCGGGAAAAGTAAACTTAGTATAGGATTCTATTTCCAGGACATCTGAAATCACCTTTTCCCTGTTATTTTCATCCACTTTTACCACCTTGAACTTTTCCAGTTCATCACCCCCTGCTTTATGGCCCAGAACAATATCTACAATAACCTCTATATTTTGGTTTTTTAAAGCTTTGATTGTTTTTAAATATTCCTTTTTAGTACCATATTTGGTGGATATAGTGCCTTTTTGATCAAATTCACCAAGGTCGTAGAGATCGTAGGTATCATATCCTACCGAATATCCACCATTTGTTCCCTTATAGGCGGGAGGAAACCATGCGGAAGTTATTCCCAATTTAGCAAGGTATTTGGCTTCTTTCTCGGCTTCTTTCCATAGTTTTCCGTCACCTTCAGAGTACCAGTGGAAAAACTGAATCATTGTTGGGTTCATATAATTTGCTGATTTGGTGAATACAAGTTAGCAAAAAATATTATCTTTTAATTTTCGAATTCTTTAAACGGGATTTTTAGTTGAACGGAAACCAGTTTTTTTTCTTCCGTATTCAGATGAGAAAGAGACAATCCAAGCAAGCGAACTGCTTTATCAAAGGGGCGAAGTTCCCAAAGCTTTTTTCCTGTATTGAAATATTCTTCCGGAGTTGTAAAATATTCTTCCCGGGTGATACTTCTTGTAAAAAGCGAGAAATCTTTATACTTAATTTTTAAGGTTAAAGTTCTTCCGAGAATATTGTTTTTCTGTAAACGCTGATGAAGTTCCTGGCTCAGGCTGTCCAGCTTTTCATTGATCTGCTGTTCATCAAAAAGATCTTCAAAAAAAGTTCTTTCTACCGCAACACTTTTTTGGATCCGATGAGGTTTTACCTCCGAAGTATGAATGCCACGAACTACATTGTAGTAATGCTGCCCTGATTTTCCAAAGATTCTTACCAGATCTTCAAGCGATCTTTTCTTTAAATCTTTTCCTTTATAAATACCTAAACTGAACATTTTGTTAGCCGTAACTTTTCCAACTCCATAGAATTTTTCCACGGGCAATTCTTCCAGAAATTTTTCCATTTTATCAGGATGAATGGTTTTCTGGCCGTTAGGTTTATTGATGTCAGAAGCTACTTTGGCTAAAAATTTATTGACAGAAATTCCCGCAGAAGCTGTTAAGCCTGTTTGTTCAAATATTTTCTGACGGATTTCCCTTGCGATAAGGTTGGCAGATTCTATTCCTTTTTTATTTTCGGTGACATCCAGATAGGCTTCATCCAATGACAAAGGCTCTACAAGATTAGTATATTCATAGAAGATCTCACGGATTATTTTAGAAATTTCTTTATATCGGGTAAAACGTGGCGGAACAAATATCAGATCCGGACATTTCTCCTTTGCTGTTTTACTGGGCATAGCAGAACGGACACCATACTTTCTGGCTTCATAGCTTGCCGCTGCTACTACACCACGGTGCTGACCGCCTACTGCAATAGGTTTTCCTCTCAGGGCAGGATTATCATGCTGCTCCACGGAAGCATAAAATGCATCCATATCCACGTGAATAATTTTACGAAGCGGCAAAGAAAAATCCATATCACAAAGATATGGATTCCTGTATATTCATAGATTGTTTACTTATACCTGTAATCTCATTATGACTTCCAATGTTTCGAAACCTGATTTTTTATAGGCGCTTATTGCTTTTTGATTTGAGCTGTATGCTTCTAATCTTATTTCAGAAATATTTTTTTCTTTTGCCCATTGAGTAAGTTCTAGGATTATCTTTTGATTGATTCCTTTTCCTCTGTATTCTGGTTTCACGTACATGAAACCAAGATAAGCGTATTTTTTAAAACTATAAAAATTCCTTTCTATTTCCTTTATCATTGCATAGCCTGATGCAACTATTTCATTATTTATTTCAGCAATTATAAGATTTGCATCTTCTGATGTAATTAAAAAATTTAAATCATAATAATTAACTTTATTTCCAATTAGAGTTTTGTTAAAAGGCCTTTCTGCTGAAATGACAGCCTGTTCAAATTCTAAAAGTACTTTTAAATCTTGTTCTTGTGCTTTCCTTAATACCATGTTTTTTTTTGTTATTTTTCAAAGAGTTTTATATCTGGATGATTTTCCTGTATAGTTTCTTGATATTGTATTGAAATATTATTTCAACAGATTATTTAAGAATAAAAACAGATAGTTTGTATTTTATTCTTAAATATAAGATGGTAAATCATGAAAGAACACTTATAAGTATTTATAGGTGTATTATTTTAAGTAAAAATAGATATTTTAAATGAAAATATATCCAAGTTAAGGGATTTATTTTTAAATGTTACAAAAATATAATATTTAAGTAAGATTATGTACTCAGATAGTTTATGTTTATTGATAAATCAAAGGAATAGGTAAGACTTTTACTGTAGATAATTAGTGAATAGTTCTTATCTAATAGCTGTTAACTGATTTGATATCCATAATGTTAGGTATTTGATAGCAATGAGTTTTCGTTTAAGGAATTATTATACTCTCTACAGAAATATAAAATAGGTTCATATCCACATGAATAATTTTTCGAAGCGGCAAAGAAAAATCCATATTGCGAAGATATGGATTCCATTATTTATAAAAGGGAAGCAAGAAGCTGGAAGAGGGAAGTTAATAAGGTCGATATAAAAGTATGACCAATTGATTGAAAAGTAATTAAAATAATATTTGGTTGTTGGTAACACTTAGATTACTTCCAGCCTCTATCTTCCCGCTTTCCGCCTTCTTATGGTTTCAGTCTCATCGTAAGAAGATGAGGTTCGAAACCTGCTTTTTCATAAGCTTTTACAGCAGATTCATTTTCAGCGTAAACATCCAGTCTTACTTCTGAAACATCTCTGGATTTTGCCCAGCTGATAAGTTCATCAGTAATTATTTTATTGATTCCTTTCCCTCTGTATTCCGGCTTTACATACATAAAGCCTAAGTAAGCATAGTTTTTAAATTTATTATAATCCTTCTCTGAATTTTTAATAAGTGCATACCCCGATGCAATAATTTCATCATGGTCTTCTACAACAATTAAAGTGGCATCTGATGATTGTATGAATTCATTCAGATCATAATAATGAATCTCACCATCAATTAAAGTACTGTTAAAAGGTCTTTCTGCAGAAACAATGCCCTGCTCAAAAGTTAAAAGGATTTCTAAGTCCTGCGCTGTGGCTTCTCTTGTGATCATGGTATAAAAAATAAATGAAGTTTAAACATTCCGTTTTTTATGGGATGTTTAAACTTCAGGGTTTTGATGTTTTAAAAATTATTTTAAAAGATTATCTATGGTTTGCTGAATCTCAGGATCTTCAGGAGAAATAGCATAATATTTTGCAATAGCAGATTTCTGATCAATAATCATATATCTTGGGATCCAGTTCAGGTCCACATAATTGTTGAAATCATTTTTCCAGCCGGAAGCAAACCAATAATTATCTTTTTCCTTCATATTGAATCTTACAAGGCTCTTATCAAAGCCTTCTTTGGATCTTTCCAGTGATAGGAACACAAAGTCAACGTTTGGATTGTTTTTTTCTAATATTTCAGCTTTTGGAAGTGCCTGAAGACAGTCTCTGCACCATCCGGCCCAAAAGTCAATTACTAAAACTTTTCCTTTATGCTGATCCAGAATTTCCTGGATGGTAATCGCTTTTCCATCCTCATCTTCCAGCTTTTGTTTTAAAGCTTCTTTGGAAAACCCGGTTTTAAGAGCAGTAGGAATTTTTTGTGCATAGCTCAGTCCGAACAGACCTACCATAAAAATTAATAACAACTTTCTCATTCTACAATTTCATTTACACAAAACTAAGCAATGCATTGCAATCTGAGATTGATTTTTGATGAATTGGGAAAAATTTATATTATTGATAATTTCTATGAATATTGTATAGATCAAGGATAAACTCTCTCCGAGAGTAAACGTTAATTTTTAGAAAGAATATTTTTTGAGATTGAAGCAGGGGGGGGCTATTGGTAATTTTTAATCAAGCCTTTCACTACGGTAATTACATTCGGCATTGCTTTATTTGCGGCATTTAAAACTTCTTCATGAGAAACAGCAAAAGCAATGTCTGGCCCGCCAAGATCAGTAATTACAGACATACAGAATGCATCCATTCCCATGTGTCTGGCAACAATTACTTCAGGAACGGTACTCATTCCTACCATATCACCACCGATGGCTTTAATCATTCCGTATTCGGCAGGAGTTTCAAAAGTAGGGCCTTGCAGGGCAACGTAAATTCCCTGATGGATTTTAATATTGTTTTCTGCAGCAGCCTGTTCGGCTACCGCAATCATTTTTTTGTTGTAAGGTTCGCTCATATCCACAAATCGTGGTCCAAGCTCGTCGATATTTTTGCCACGAAGCGGATGTTCAGGCATCATATTGATGTGATCTTTTAAAATAACGATATCTGCAATACTGTAGTCAGGATTTACGCCGCCACAGGCATTGGAAAGAATAAGATTTTTAATTCCCAATAGATGAAAAACTCTGATCGGAAAAGTTACGGTTTCCATAGAATGCCCTTCATAATAATGAAAACGGCCACTCATCATCAATACTTTTTTCCCTTCCAGTATTCCATAGATAAGCTTTCCGGTATGTCCTACTACAGTAGTCTGTGGAAAATTGGGGATATCTTTGTATTCTAAAATATGGATGGGTTCTACTTCATTCTGCAGTTTACCAAGTCCGGACCCTAAAACAACAGCAAAATCAGGAGTTTCCTGAATGATATTTCTAATGAAATCAGCTGTCTCATGAATTTTTTCTAACATAATCTAAGATGATTTGATTGAATTCTTCCTTCTTATCAATAATGACATTGATAGGCCAGTAGTAAACAATTTCTCTAAGATAATCAAAAGTTTTCAGACGAACATAATCTTTCTCTGTGGTTAATATCAGCTTATATTCTCCTAATTTTTTATACTCCGCAAGGATTTTTTTTATATCATCATCCGTGAAATTATGATGATCTCTGAATTTCAGATGGGTAACTCTTTTTGAAAATTTTGCCAGATGTTCCAGTAATGGTTTAGGATTCGCAATTCCGGTAATCAGTAAAATATCGTAATAGTTCAGGTTATTATCCGGAAGCATTTTATCTTTTCCGTATACATTTTCATCATAACCGATAGATGAAAAGAATACTTTTTGGTTATAAGAAGGTCTGATTCTTGAAATATAATACCTTTTGGTTTCCTCCGTCAGTTCATCAGGACATTTGCTTACCATAATGATATCCGCCCTCCTTGAGCCAGCTCTGGATTCTCTAAGGTCTCCGGCAGGAAGAAGATAGTCTTTAAAAAACGGATCATTAAAATCAGTCATCAGAATATTGAACCCTGCTTTGATTGCACGGTGCTGCATTGCATCATCAAGGATCAAGGCTCCGAGATCCATATCTTCGATTACTTTTTTGGCTCCGGGAACACGTTCTTCTGAAACAGCAATGACAAAACGGTTTTTAAAACGTTCAAAAAGCTGCATCGCTTCATCCCCTACAATCTTGTAGTTGCTTTCATAATTCGTTACTTCATAGCCTTTGGTAAGCCTTCCGTAACCTCGTGAAAGAACTCCGGTTCTGTAATGTTTGGATAAATACTGGGCAAGATACATCACCATTGGTGATTTTCCGCTTCCGCCCACGGAGAGGTTTCCGACATTGATTATCGGTGTTTTAAATTTCGTTGATTTAAAAATCCCCAGATCATACATTGTGTTTCGGATACCCGTTACCATATGATAAGCAAGGGAAAAAGGATAAAGGTACCATCTTTTCATACGAATGCAAAAATAGGAATTTTCATAAGCATTGGAGTAATATTCTCAAAGAGTTTTCAACAAATATTTGTTAAATTAAAGTATTTTTGTGGAGTTATAATAATACTTTGAGATACTTTATAGAATTTTCTTACAACGGAAAGAATTATTTCGGCTATCAGATACAGCCGGACGCTATTTCCGTGCAGGAAGAACTGGAAAAAGCCCTTTCCACCATTTTAAGAGAAGAGATTAAAACTACCGGTGCTGGAAGAACGGACACAGGTGTTCATGCCAAAAAAATATTTGCTCATTTTGATACGGAGCAGGAATTGAGCGATGAACTTCCACGAAGACTGAACAGTTTTCTTCCACCGGATATTTCCATTGAAAGAATTTTTAGGGTGAAAAATGATTTTCACGCCCGTTTTGACGCCACCTACAGAACCTACGAATATTATATTTCGTTGGAAAAAAATCCGTTCACCCAGGAATCTGCCTGGCAGCACTGGAAAAGGTCTTTAGATATAGATAAAATGAATGAAGCTTGTAAGATTCTTTTTGAATATGAGGATTTTACCAGTTTTGCCAAATTAAAAACCGATAATAAAACGAACATCTGCAAAATATATATTGCAAAATGGGAACAGAATGGAGCTGAACTGAAGTTTACTGTTTCTGCCAACCGTTTTCTTAGAAATATGGTTCGTGCTATTGTGGGAACAATGGTAGAGGTCGGTACAGGAAAACTAAAACCGGAAGACCTCCGAAGAGTTATTGAAGATAAAAACCGTAATGCTGCCGGAACTTCTGCTCCTGCCCATGGATTGTATCTTGTGGATGTAGGTTACGAATTTTAAATAAAAACTAAAAAACTATAGTCATGTTATCAATTCTTATTCTTATTGGAGCTTACCGGTATTACGCACGGTTAGCAGAAAAATTCGGAAAAGTGAAATGGCATCTGGGGCTTCTGGCTATAGGAGTTTACCTGGGAACTCAGATTATTTTAGGAATGTCTTACGGTGTTTATTTAGCTTCCACTGATCCAGAGGCTGTAAATAATGTAAGTTATACAGGTTTTTCTGCGGCTAATCTGGTAGGTTGGCTACTTTCTCTTCTTGCAGTATGGGGTGTTTATCTGCTCCTTGAAAGAAAATATAAGCAAGAGAATCTGCAAAAGCCCTCTATAGAAATTCAACAGATCGGTAAGGGTTCGGAAGAATTGCAGAATTAAAAACAACCCTTTCAACATACTCAATAAAAATGAGGGTAACTGCGAAAGATATTCATTCTGTAAATGATAGGTATCTTACATTTTCTATAACGATTTGCAAAAGTTGTACGGGCTGACAATTTATAAAGTCTTATTTTTGCATAGAATTTTAATTCTTTTCTTCGATTCGTATAATGAAAAAACAAGATACCTGGGGAATTGTAAAAAGGCTGTTCTTTATCGGAATGAAGTTTCGTTCTTGGTTCATCCTTACTTTAGTAATTTCCGTAATACTCTCAATAGTTTCTACTTATAGACCATACCTTACCATGAATGTGGTGGATAATGACATCACAAAGCTACAGGACAAAGCTTTGATGATGAAACATATCTATATCCTTGTGGGATTGGTGTTTGCCGAAACGGTTTTAAACTTTTTCCTAGTTTATTTTTCAAACTTTATCTCCCAGAATGTAATCCGGGACATTAGAGAGCGATTATACTTTAAACTGATTTACTTTAAAACATCTTTTTTTGATAAAACTCCTATCGGTCAATTGGTAACCCGTGCTGTAGGAGACGTAGAAACCATTGCAACAGTATACACGGATGGATTTCTAATGGTTTTTGGAGATATTCTGAGAATTGTATTTGTATTGATTATGATGTTCAGTACAAACGTTCATCTGAGTTATATTACCTTGGCCATTCTGCCTTTAATGGTGGTGATTACAAGATTTTTCCAGAAAAGGCTTAAAAAAGCTTTTGGTGATGAAAGAAACTGGACATCAACACAAAATTCTTTTGTACAGGAAAGACTGGCAGGAATGCCCATTATTCAGGTATTCAACAGACAGGAATCTGAGTTTAAAAAATTTGATGATATCAATATTACGCTGAAAGGAGCATTGCTGAGAACTGTTTTCATTTTCTCATTATTCTTCCCGGTAGTAGAACTTATTTCATCATTATTTATAGGATTTATCCTGTTTTATGGAGGATATATTACCATCAGTGCCGGAGTAGTGATTGCTTTTATACAGTATATATCCATGCTGATCCGTCCTTTAAGACAGATTGCAGACCGTTTCAATAATATCCAGAGAGGAATTGTAGGCGCTGAAAGAGTATTGGGATTAATGGATGAAGAAAATTCTATGACCAATACAGGAACAGTGAAAAAAGATCACTTTGCCGGTAAAATTGAATTCCAGAAAGTGCATTTTGCTTATGATGAAAAGCAGGAAGTACTGAAAGGTATTGATTTTAAAGTAAATCCCGGAGAAACAGTGGCCATTGTAGGAGCTACAGGAGCCGGAAAATCTACAATTATCAGCTTGATCACAAGATTGTATGATATCAATTCAGGAAATATTCTTATTGATGATGTGGATTTAAAAGATTATGAACTTTATAATCTGAGAAGCCATATTGGGGTGGTATTGCAGGATGTTTTTCTGTTCCACGGAAGTATTTTTGAAAATCTGGCGTTTGGTGATGATAGTATTACACTGGAAAAAATAAAAGCAGGTGCTAAGGAAATTGAAGTAGATCAGTTTATTGAGAAACTTCCAGGTGGTTATGACTATGTGGTAAGTGAAAGAGGTTCTTCAATCTCTTTAGGGCAAAGACAATTGCTGTCGTTCCTGAGAGCTTATCTGTCTGATCCTAAAATTTTAATTCTGGATGAAGCTACTTCTTCTATTGACCATGAAAGTGAAAAACTGATTCAGCGAGCTACGGAAAAAATTACCAAAAACAGAACCTCTATCATTATTGCCCACAGGCTTTCCACGATTGAAAAGGCGGATAAGATCATTGTGATGGAGCACGGTAAAATTGTTGAAGAAGGAAAGCATCTGGAACTTCTGGATAGAAATGGATATTATGCCACTCTTTACAAAGCACAGCTTCGACATGAAGTGGAACTTGAAGAAGAAAAGAAGTAATAAATAAAGAAATATAGGATTTATTAAGAAATCTCTAGTTCAATATTTGAAATACATAATGGCTTAGAAAATAGTTGAGAAACTATGCTCTAAGCCATTATAATTTATTAATTAATGTCAGATAAAATCGTATAATTTGAAATGTTATTAACATTTTGAACCGCAGCCATGCTGAATTTATAAGCATTGAAAATCTCCATGCTGACAATCCATCTCAAGGTATTACCCTCTCTAAAATAAATTTTTCCGGTTGTAACATCATGAATTAAACCATTATCTGCAAGTAATGGACTGTCAAATCCTTTTGCGGTAAGGACTGTAGCTTCCATACGTGAATTAAAAGTATATCTGAAAGTCTTAGGTGAAGTAAACAGACCATTCCATGTCATTTCTGAAGCAACATGCCTCCAGCTTCCTCTGAAAAGAATGCAAAAGTATACATTTCCATTTTCAGTTACTTTAATAAAATCTCCGTTTTTACTGGATATGGGTTCTCTAACTCCTTTTGCCTGACTTTGAGTCGTAGATATTGTTGGTGATGTCAATACAGTATTTTCATTGTCATCATTAGAACAAGAAAGGGCGAGTAGTGCCAGAAATGAAGCACAAATAATTTTTTTCATAGAAATTAGTCTATTATTTATTTTAAGCCTCAAAGATATATGTTTTAAATTATTTTATCACTATTTGGTGTAATATAATGTCTTTATTTCTTTTTATAGCGGCATAAAATATCAGTGTAATATTCAATAATAATATCAAAGTTTTTCGATTTTTTTATTTTCCAAAAAAAGATTCAATATTACTATTAAAAAAGAGAGCTAATTGCTCTCTTTTTTGTTTATTTCATTTAATTAAAACTGTAATTTTTTAGTCAGTACCTTTCCATCTTTTAGCACTACATTTACTGTGATGATTGTGCTCTTTTGATTGATGGGAAGTCTAAATTCGGAAGCATTGATGTCTGTTCTGTTTACCAATAGCTTTCCTGATGCATCATAGATATGTAATGAAGCAATTTTTGATTCCCCTTTTACATATACTGAATTTTCATCCTTGGTGATGAATGAGTTATTCTTTGAAGTTACATCGTTTACAGACAATGTAGCCTGTGGTACTATGGTGACGGAATAATCTTCTACTTGCCCATATTTTGGTGTATAACATGATGTGATGATAGTGCCTGCTATATCACCAATAACTCTCATTCTTAAAGGAGTATTCAATACAGCACTTGATGGAGGAGTTACGGAGGCGGTAGCAAATGAGCCATTAGCTACCCCTGTCTGATTCAAAATAAGCTCTGTAGTTTCATCAAATTGGCCATCATTGTTGTAATCAATATAGGCTTTTATAAGGTGGTTGTTGCTTGTTCCCGGAGCAACAGCGATTGTGGTTGCTGTGTTGCTAGGAATTGTGGTTTTACTGGTCCCCAGGCAATAGCTTCCGGTAAAATTTTCATAGAAATTATTGATTGGCTGTTTGTAATTGTTGGAAGAATTGTTGATACTTCCAAACTTTACAGCAGTAATTCCGATGTTATAATTTCCAGGAGTGCTTATTGTTGTTGGAGTACATGCATTGGTAAGGGATACATTATTATTGGGGGTTATACTTGAAGTAACCGGAGAGTTGATTAAGGATTGTCTGAACTTAAGAAGTTGTGCTGTGGCACGATCGGTTTGTCCTTGGGTAAACAAGTCTCTGAAGCAAAATGTATAAGACATTACATTTCTTTCTCCACCAGCATATACAAGGCTTGTACATGGGTTGATTTGTCCGGCCTGGCAGTTTCTTGGAACAGAAGCATGATAAAGACTTTTCATAGGTTCAGTATCACATACCAAATCTCCATTCAGGGTACAGTCGGTATTTACCGGGCAATCTCCTGTAGTAGCATTATAGCCTTCGTGGGTGTGTCTTAACCCTAAAGCATGACCAAATTCGTGGGCTAAAGTCTGTGCATTGACTGCCGAGGCACTCGTGGCCATGAAAGAATAATCGTTACTCCCTCCTGGATAATAAGCATAACCATTTAATCCACCAGCGTTGGAAGTTAGTTTTTTCACAACATAGATATTATAATACTTGCTGGTATCCCATTGCCCCATAGCAGTGATTTCTGTTGCGGGTACTGCATTCGTCGTATTGTCATCATTTACTCCGCCGCTTACGTATTTTGGAAGTCCGGAAGCATCAATTCTATTGATTCCATTGGTTGCATTGCAATTAGGATCTATCTTCGCAAAAACGAATTTTACAGGTAAAGCTGAACTTGTAGCAGCCATTCCACTGGATGGGCTACCTGCAAAAACACCATTGGTATAGTTTACCCAGGCAATAATATCTGCATCAGACTTATTATTAACATTTCCTATTGGGCTTCCGTCACCTACAACGTGTACAACGATGGGAATTTCATATATCTGGTTTTGGCCATTCTTAGCAGCCAGTTTTCCAGTTTTTATCATTTTGGATAATTCCAGATTGAAGGTTTCATCCTGGATCTTTTCGTTCGGGAACTTAGCATAATGCTTTTTCATTAATTCGTCAGTTCCACATTCTAAAAATTCTACATTCTGTGAATAAAAATTTGAAGATAGAGTTGCTGTAATAAGCAGAAATAATAGTTTTTTCAAAGTTATTTATTTAAGTGTTGTTTTTTTGTCCGCCAAAAATAAATAAAAAAACTATAAAAATCAGTGCTTTTTAAAGCTGCAGAAAATAAAGTTTTGGGTAGTATCGAAAGGAGTAGTGTGATCTTCCCCAATACATTGAATCTTATCGAAATCTCCTTTAAATTTTGTAGAAAGAGATTCCTCATCATATTGCTGAATATCAAGTCCACTGCATTTAGCAGGCCCATTTTTGGAAAAAGTTCCTAAAACAAGGAAGCTATTAATACTTTTCTTTGCAATGTCAATATATTTTGCAACCTGCTCTGAAGTTGTCAGGAAATGGAAGGCAGCTCTGTCATGCCAGATATCATAGGTTTCTGTAGGCTCAAAAGTGGTAATATCTGTGGCAATCCATTTTACTTTCTCAGCCTTATGTCCCAATCTTTTCTTAGCTTTTTCCAAAGCTCTGGCAGAAATATCCAATACGGTAATGTTTTCATAACCTTCTTCAAGCAGAAAATCAACAAGATTACTGTCTCCACCACCAATATCTATAATTTTAGCCTCTTTTCCCAATCCGAAAGAATTAATAAAATCAAGAGAAGTCTGAGGCTTTTTCTGAGTCCAGCTTACCTGATCTGGATTTTTAGTTTCGTAAACATTTTCCCAGTGGTTTTTATTGTCGGAAGAATTCATATTTCCTTTAACTGATTATTTATTTCCTCAAATTTATTAATTAATCCGTCAATTTTCCCCTGTTGTTTCTTAATTGTTTTAGGTCTGATATAAAACCAGTTGAAAGCGATCCACAATAGAGTAACGGCATAAGTCAGAATTGCAGAAAAAGATGACATTTTTGAAGCGTATTCATACATATACAGGCATATTCCGAGAAACAGCATCATGAAGTATATATTAAGCATGGTGGTCTGCATAAATTTCTGTTTGTTCTTTACCCGATAGAGATTCTGAAGATAGTCGCTGTTGGATTGGGTGTTATCAATTTTATAAAAGATCATAAACATCCTGTTGTAAGCCAATAGAAAGATAACCATAGCCAGAATAACAAGTACGATTCCAATCTTTGTACTGATCAGTTGAGGCTGATAACGATACCAGATAAAAGCAATACACAAGCTGGTTGCAATCAGTAAAAGGTTAGCAAGGATAAGTTTACGAAGGTTTTCATTTTTAAATTTTTTCAGAGTATTGAGAAGCTCTTCTATATTAGGTTTCTTGGAAGTCTGCTGTTTCCAGATATTTTTAAAATCAATATTAGTATCCATTGTGCTTAAATTTTTGTGTTAATTTTTCTTTGATCCTGTGGATTTTTACCCGGATGTTAGATTCCGAGAGTCCTGTAATCTGAGCTATTTCTACCTGCTTTAGTTCTTCCAGTTCCAGAGAGATGATAATTCTGTCTGTTTCCGGAAGCTCTGAAATAAACTGATAGAGCAGCATTATCTGAGGTTCCATAGATTCCTGTCTTTTCTCTTCCAGATTAATGGGTAAATCTGTTTTAGAAAATCTTTTTTCTTTTTCTATCTGTCGGAGGCAGTTGTTGGAAGCAATTCTGAAGATCCATGTTCCGATTCCTGATTCATTTCTGAATTTCGGAAGTTGCTGCCAAACGATGATGAATGTTTCCTGAGCAAGATCCTGAGCGAGGTCGGGATCATTTACATATCCCATGCACAAGCGGAATATTTTTTGCCAATAGGTTTCGTAAATATCCTCAAATACCATTATTTTGCGGATAAAAAGTTATTAAGCTGGTTAAAATACCATTCTTTGTCATCATACATAATGAAGTGTAATCCTTTTGTGGAATATTGAAGATTAGCATTTTTAAGATTGGAGTACTGTGCTTCAATGGATGGTTTCATAAATACAAAATAAGACTCTAAAAGAATAAGAGAGGGGCACTGTATGTTTTTGATAGTTTCCCTAAGATCTGTATTAGAGAAATCACAATACATTTTTGCGAATGTTTTTCTGTCAGATTTCATACTCCAGTTAATCACAGTTTCCTGCATAGAAGTGTCAGCCAAAAGACGTGGGATAGTCTGAGTCTGCATTTTTCGAAAGTCTTCATCGGGCATTGCTGTAAACTTACTGATGGTGGTTGAGCAGTCATTGTTTTCCTTGGATTTAAAATTAGGGTCGGAGATTGCTGCCAGGCAAGGTAACGTATCTACAATTACAATTTTACCTGCCAGCTCAGGATAATCTGAAGCAATTGCCAGAGCGAGTCCACCACCCATACTGTGTCCAATGATAATGGGCTTTTCAATTTTATTGTTCTTTATATAAGCTGCAATTCCCCTTTCCCAATCTTTGAAGCTGGCCTCAGCATTGGGTTTTGCTCCTGCAAATCCTGCCATAGTTAAAGTATAACAGGTGAAATCTTTTTCAAACTTTGCAGTTGTTTCGTTCCATACATCTCCTGAAGATGCAAATCCGGGAATCAGAATTAAAGACTGTTTTCCCTTTCCGGTTTTTTTCACCTCAAATGGGTATGCTTTTTCCTGACCAAATATATTACATACTGCTGCAAAAAATAACATGATGATAAGAAGGAATGTGAATTTTTTCATGATTTCTAAAGTTTTAAGGTTTATTTGTCTTTTAGAGACGAGAGTTTTTAAAATGTTACACTATTTTTTAGTTTTTTTTGAAAAAATATTTTTTTTCGTTGAAAAGGCTTACTGTAAAGGAAAATGTATGTTGAATTTTTTTTTACCATCTTCTTAGGGGGGGGTGCATTTTCTTAAATAAATATGATAAATATCATGATGAGTACGATGTATACGTTTGTTTCTCCGTATTCCCTCTCTGGTGGGTGATTAATTGTGGTTGTGAAATGAATTATGTTTTGGTTATTTTGATAAATAAAACGAATAAATAATGGTATAAAGGTGTTTATATTGATAAAATTTGCTAAATTTATTAAAAATTTAAGTCGCTGCCCCGGGAAGTGATGGGGTAGGTCGGCAAAAATGAAATTTTAACTAAAAACTTAAAAATATAAATGAGCAGTAGTATCCAGGATGAATTTAAAGTCTTTAAAGACGAGCTAAAAAAACTTAATATTGAAGTACAGAAAGTCGTAAAAGTAGGAAACGGAAGTATGGATTTTCATGAAGTTTTCTACAAATCACCACGATATGAAGAGGTGAAAACTGTGTATGTTCAGCGTCATAATCTGGACAGTATGATAGAAAAATTTAAACAAGCTTACCATTAAAATAAACCCGGCGTTGCAGATTCTCTGCGGCGCCGGGTTTATTTGTCTGATATTTCATAAATCAAATTTTTGTATTAAAATCTGTATCCCAAAGAAAGTCCACTTCTGAAGCCTGCCCACGGCCCGTCCACTTTTATTTTTGCTCCATTAGCATTGGTTTCCACAGTGTATTTTACAAACGGAATATCCAGATTTTCTATTTCTTTTTTTAATTGTGACTGCATATCTGATGTAAGAACATAATCAGAAGTCATCGTAAAGTCACCTTTTCCACTTCCGTAATGAGCTCCGGCAATCCAGAAATCAAGGACCAGATTCTGGCTTCGGGTAAGGAAAAACTGAACTCCTACCATAAGTCCGCCGCTATTGCCCTTTGTATTTCCCTGCCCTTTAAGGGGGATCTGATAGGTATTCCCATCCGGTCCGTTATAATCATAGTAGAAATCAAAAGTATTGGAAGAAACATCCGAATAGCGGTAATAAGGAGCGAAATAAAATCCTTTTCCATATCCTTTCCCGATATAGAACCTTGGTTCAATGGTGAAATTGGTAGCTTTTACTCTTAGGTTTTCAAATCTTTTTTCATCCTTATCCTTCAGAAAGGCATTGATAAAAGGGACTTTGCCTTCCGGCATTGTTCCGAAACCAATATTCAGGGAAAGCCATTGATTAAAAGCCCGCTCATAAGACAGGTTGATATTCCTGAATGCATAAGCGGTAACATTCGTCTTGACGATATTCATCTTTTCAGCTGAAATATTTTGTTCCTCCTGTGCCTGCAATACTGAAAAAAGGAGACAGGGGATGAAGAGCATTACTTTTTTCATAATCTTATATTTTGTGGTGTGAAAAAATAGCAGCAAAAAGCGGGCTGAATTTAACATAATAATTAAAATTCACAGAAAAAACACTTAATTTGTCAATGGTATTGGTGTTTTTTTATTTTAAAATTAAAGGTAATGTAATACATTTCAGGAATAGATTGTCATAAAAGTATAATCCATTTCAGACATGAGAAAAACTATATATACCATTTGCATTCTTTGTGGAACCTTCGTTTTTTCACAGGAAGTAAAAAATGATACGGTGAGTACTTCAGAGACAAAAGAGCTTCAGGAAATTATTGTAAAGGCACAACGTAAGAAGCAGTTTGCTGATAAAGCAGTGTATACTTTTGATAAAGCCGCTCTGGAAAAAGCCCGGTATGCAAAGGATTTGCTAAGTACACTTCCTGAGCTGCAGCTGGACCCGGTTTCAAATACGATTACAAGTACAAAAGGAGGTACTGCTTTATTTCTCATAAACGGAGTGGAAGCTACAGACATGCAGATCAGAAGTGTAGCGCCCAGTGAAGTGGTGAAAGTAGAATATTATGATATTCCACCGGCAAGATGGGCAACAAGAGCAGATATTGTAGTCAATATTCTGACCAGATCTACTGAAACGGGATATGTTTTTGGGGCAGAAGGATTTTCAGCAGTGAATACAGGCTTTGTAAATGCATCTGCGTATGCTAATTATACAAAAGGCAAGAATGATATAGGATTGGAATACTCTCTTAATGTAAGGGATTACAATGACAGAAGGGTAAACAGTATTTATGATTATCAGTTGGATGGTAAACATTATCGGTCTAATGAGGACAGGAAAGATCATTTTGGCTATACTTATCAGTCTGTAGCATTGCGTTATACCCGTTTGGTTCCTGATAATTATGTGTTTCAGGCAAAAATGAATATGAATATTTTCAGCAGGTTTTCAAAAGGAACCGGACAAAGTATTTTTACAACAGATAATGCCATTGAAGAGCATGCAATGTTTAAAAATAATGGTTCAGATTATGTAATTCCTAAGCTGGATCTTTATTATTCTAAAAAAATAGGTCTAAAAGATGAGTTGAGCATTAATGCTGTAGTTTCCGATTATACCACCAATTCTTCAGAAACAGCTAAAGAATGGGTTACAGGAACCGGTCTTTCCGTATATGACAACGATATGATTTTAAAGGCTAAGCAGACAAGTTTTGTGGGAGAGTTGGCAGGTACTCATGATTTTAAAGCGGGAAAACTTTCGTCGGGATATCGTATTTCAAACTCTTCAATTTCCAATGACCTGAACAATCTTTCCGGATACACTCAATATAAGGTTACTTATCTGGAGCAATATCTTTACAGTGAATTTGCCGGGAAAATAGATAAGTTCAGCTACCGTATCGGGGTAGGGCTTACCAATATTCATAATAAAAGTGCAGAAAATACCTTTGATGAGTGGTCTTTTACTCCAAAAGTAGTGCTGGCTTATCAGCTTAAAAATAATCAGAGCATCCGGTTTACCAGCAGTTATAAACCTATAAGCCCATTGAGTAATGCACTCAGCAGTAATGTCGTTCAGCTCGCTCCCAATATTGTACAGAAAGGAAACCCTTTCCTTACATCTCAACAGAAATGGACCAATAGCCTTACGTATTCGTTGAACAACAAGTATTTTGATTTTAATGTGAATGTGTCCTATTCTTACACAGACCGGGTGATCAATCAGTATTATATTTTGGATAATACTTTTGGAGGTTATGCACTGACTTATGAAAACGGAAAGTATGCTCAGCAGGTTGGAGCCTTTATTTCAGGGTCTTTTAAGCCTTTCGGGAACAATGTTTTAGTGGTAAAAGCTAATTTGGCTCCCACTTTTGAAATGGTAAAAACCGGTACCGGGGCAGTAATTAAAAATGATTATCTCGCCAACTATTTTGTACTGTCTTCCGAATATAAAAATTTCTCTGCTCAATATCAGTTTAATATCCCAACGTACAGTCTTAGTGGTGCTTTTTTGAATACTAATGAGAATCAGAATAATGTTTTTATCAGCTATAAACATAAAAACTTTACTTTTTCTACAGGGATGTACTGGATAGGAATGCCTTCCGAATATAAAACGAAAAGCTTATCTGAAAGTTTGGTGGATTATAAAGTTCATACACAGATCATGAACAACAAGTCTATGTTTGTAATAGGCCTGAGCTATGATTTTTCTAAAGGAAAAAAAACTGAGGTTCAGAAAAAACTGAATAATGATACAGCACCGGCGGCTACTTTCTAAAAAATGCTGGAAGCGAGATGCTGGAAAATACTAAAGGCATAAAGAGAATTATAATTATTCTTTAGGGCTTAAAACAAACAGATCAAAAAAATCTCGTTCATTAGCTTTGAACGAGATTTTTTTATTATCATTTCTTGATGAATTTTATATTCTTTTTCGTTTCAGAATTTTTACCACTTACCTCAATGAAATAAGAGGCGGGTGGAAGATCAGAGATCTGTATGTTTCCTGAATTCATATCTGCAGTTTTGATAAGTTTTCCATCCAGACTGTAGATATTCGCTTTTGAATAGTTTTCTGTATTTCCTTTAAATCCAATAAAATCCTGTGCAGGATTAGGATAGATACTAAAGCTTTCTTTTTTATTTACTTCATGTGCTGCCAGTGTTGCGATAGTCAATGCCAGAGAACTGGTGGTGGTCTGGTTGATGCTCAGGGCAGGTACCGATAAGTTGACTGTAGTAGAACTCAGCAGTGGATATCTGTGAGAAGCATCATAGTAAGAATAAGCGGTATTGGTAACAGAACCCAGAGGGTTTGAAAAGGTGATGTCCAAAACAGAATATAAATTAAAATTCTGTATAAATTTTACCCGGAGAATATTATTATAAGTGTGACCACCCAGGATCAATGTTCCATAAGCATCGGCCTCAGTAGAAGTAGTACCCACACATATTCCGTTAATTAAAGTTGACGAAAAAGTTCCTTTGGCGGTATCATTCTGAGCAGGTCCGTAGGTAATAGGATAAGTCATATAAGTCCCATTATCCATACTCAGATTCAGAGTAACCTGAGGGTTTACAATTCCTGTGATCTCTAATTTTGTGGGGGAGGCTTTGTAAAGTATGGAGGTTGTTCCTTCAAACATTTTAATATTGGTGCCTGGGAAAGTAGTGATTTCACTTGCTGCAGGGGGTAGATAACTTACTAGCGCCGGTGCACCCAAAGTAAGACCGTTGTTTGAAAATGTAGCATTGGCTCCGGTTGCAGAATTATCCACAGTTCCGGTGATGATTTTGTTGTCCACAACATCGTTGAGGATAGGATCATGAGAAGCTTTGGTAAGCGTAATCTGCGCTGAAAGCATAGCAGAAGCTCCCAACAGAAAAAGGATAGATTTTTTCATGGCCAAATTTTTTATTAAAGTTAGCTAAAAAGATGTGTCAAATTTCATTGCAATGTATTTTTAATGAAATATTTAAATAATTATATCT
>NZ_JBBGZQ010000040.1:0-24095 GCF_037572595.1 Chryseobacterium sp. MYb328
ATATATTACGTTGTGATATGTTGAAAATATTTTATACTTCAGTATGTATTTTGTGTTAATAAATATTTTATAGAAAACAGATGAAAATTAAAAACCCTTTCAGTTCAAACTGAAAGGGTTTTTAATTTTTTATTGAAAATAGATCATAAAAGTGATCTTATTATCAATTACTTATTAGTAGGGTAAAATTATTTCGTCAGATCCAGTCCGCCGAAGTTTCCTGAGCTCATCATCAGGTACACCCCGTTTGTTTTATCCAGTGTATTCCAATAAGCATGAAGTTCTTCAGCATTGGTAAAAACTCTCAGGTTTTCATTTCTGAATTTTTCTTTAATAAATTCCGGAGAGATTGGCTCCATTCTTTTGATCTTTAATGCATCTTCAGAATAGAAGACCACAGCCTCATCCAATCCGTCCATAGCATGGTCATATTGCTCTAAAAAGGCAGGATTTAGGCTGGAATAGGTGTGAAGTTCAAGAAAACCATATTTCTTTTCGTTTTTGAACTGCTCATTGAATGCTTTTACAGCAGCTTTTACCTTACTTGGAGCATGGGCAAAGTCTTTATATAATGTACCCTTATCTTCTCTTTCTACTTTTTCAAGACGTTTGGAAGCCCCTTTAAAACTCATGATCGCTTCATAGAAATCTTCATCCATAATGCCCAGCTGTCGGCAGATATGTCTTGCACCTTCCATGTTCAGCAGGTTGTGGGCTCCGAAAACAGATAAAGGAACATCTCCCATTTCGGTTTTTAGATATACTTTACCGTTGTTGATTTCATATGCAGGCGTTTTGTATGGGATTTTTCTGAAATAATTTTCAGCATTCTCCACTACTTTTACTACTTCCGGGTCTTCTTCATTATAGACTAAAACTCCACCTGGAGTAATGCTTGTGACAAATTTTCTGAACTGATCGATATAATCATCAAAAGTTTTGAAAACATTGATATGGTCCCATGCGATACCGCTCATTAAAGCAATATTCGGTTGGTATAACAAGAATTTGGAACGCAGGTCGATAGGAGAAGAAAGATATTCATCACCTTCCAGGACCATGAAATCATTATCCTGAGTCAGTTTTACCATACAGTCGAAGCCCTCCAACTGGGCACCTACCATAAAGTCTACATCTTTCTGGTGGAAATTCAGAACGTGAAGAATCATTGATGTGATGGTTGTTTTCCCATGCGATCCGGCAATGACAACTCTGGTTTTATTCTTAGACTGTTCGTATAAAAATTCCGGGTAAGAATATATTTTTAACCCTAATTCTTTTGCTTTTGCCAGTTCAGGATTATCCTGATGAGCATGCATACCAAGGATGACAGCATCAATATCTGAAGTGATTTTTTCAGGGAACCAACCCATTTCCTGAGGTAATATTCCCTTTTTCTCCAATCTGGATTTTGACGGTTCAAAAATAGCATCATCCGAACCGGTAACCTGATATCCTTTATCTTTTAGTGCGATGGCAAGATTGTGCATGGCGCTTCCGCCAATAGCAATGAAGTGGGTTTTCAATTGTATTTACTGTTTTTTAATATTAGTATTAATGATCTGCTGGAAGGCCTCCAGGATGTTGTTCCAATTGGTCTGATAATTGGGAATAATCATACTGGCATCCGTTTTACTGCCTTCGTTAGGTCCTTTTTTAATATTGATCGAAGTAGAAATATTATCGTATAATTTTTTACGGTCTTCCTGTATTCTTCTGAAATTATTCTGGGAAAGAACCTGATCCAGTTTTTTCAGATCTTCTGTTGAAATTTTAAAATCCTGCTTGTATTTTTTTCCTTGCCCTTCAAAGGAGTAATGTACATTATTACCTTTAATCAGCAGGTTTTCATATACAGGAGCATAGCCACCACTTTTCGAATAGCTGATATCGAAATCAGAATATACTTTCTGGCTGTTGCACGAAACAAATACTATGATGGCGAATAAGATTCCAATTATTCTATTCATAATTTTAATTTACTTTAATTATCTGAGTCCTTTTGTTCTAATTTTTTAGCTTTAAGTTCTTCATCATAATTGTGTAATATATTGAAGTCCTCTGTCTGCTCAATGGCTGTCATGATCTTCAATAGGATTTCCGGTGCTTTTTCATTATCATAATCTATATCCAGGGGAGCTTTGAATTCCATGGTAGGTTTTACACCGGTAACCTTTACACGAAGTCCTTTTTTATCAAATGCTCTTCTGAATCCGTTGATTTTAATCGGAATAACAATAGGACGCTGGTTCTTTACCAATTTGGCAGTTCCTCTTCGTCCCTGGGCAAAGGCAGATGTAGTTCCTTGAGGGAAGGTGGCTACCCAACCGTTGTCCAGTGCTTTCATGATATTGTCTACCTCACTCATGTCTACCATTCTGTTGACATTTTTTCCTTCTGCTCTCCATGTTCTTTTTACTGTTACAGCCCCTGCAATTTTGAATATTTTAGGGAGAATCCCTTTATTCATGGTTTCTTCTGCTGCTACATAGTAAAAATCGATCTTTGGATTCAGCAGGTAGATCGGATTTTTAATCGTATTTAAATATCCATTATTTACGGCGCAGAAAGCGTGATACATTGCAGCTACATCAGCAAAATAAGTCTGGTGGTTAGATACAAACAATACATTGGAATCCGGAAGGTCTACAAGGTGCTCTGTTCCGGTTATTTTTAACTTATTAAAGCCGTTGAACCTTCTGTAGGATACAACTCCTAAAATAAAAATAATAAACCTTTTTAAAAAATAAGGTGTTCCGAATGCATCGGTGAAAATATTTTTCTTCGCCATTTTTTAATTAAACACGGTAGTGCAAAGTTACATTTTTTTCAGCAACTGGCTGAATTCGCTTAATATCATTGCTGTAGCTCCCCAGATAATATATCCGTTGAAGTTGATAACAGGAACTTCCTGTCCACCGGCACTTGGGAGTGCCATAAGTTCAGGGGTGTCCGACAGATTTAAGAAAGAAGTGATTGGAAATTCTATGGTTTCAACCGCTTCAGTCTGCTGAAGAACGAAAAGTGGATTCTTTTTAGTATACGAAATATAGGGATATACGTAAAAATTACTTGGTGGAATATAGATAGGAGACATTTCCCGGATAACTCTCACATAATGCTTGTCTATCCCAATTTCCTCAGAAGTTTCCCGAACTGCAGTTTCAGCAAAATCCTGATCCATTTCTTCACGTTTTCCGCCAGGTAATGAGATCTGTCCGCTGTGTCTGTCATGTTCATTAATGGTTCTTTGGATCAATGGAAAATACCATTCATTATCCTTCAGATACAATACAATATTCACTGCTGCAAATTTGGGATTTTTTGCCAGTACATCATCATATGTAAAAACGGGACGATAGGGAGGCGAGAATACTCCGTGAGCGGGTTCACCGGGAAGCTCTACACTTTTTATTTTCCTTAATAAATCTTTTCCAAAATTTTCCATAGCTCAAATTTAACAATATATTCCTGAAGAAATAAAGGCCTTAACATTAATTAACCAATGGGAGAGATCAATAGTCAATTTTGCATCACAAGTGAATCGTGCATGACTGCTGACTATTATCCCGGTACCCTTAAACCTTAAACTCAATATTGAATAACTATTTCCTATCAAAATCTACAAGTGAAGCGAATTAGTTATTCACAATTGATATTCTATATACCGTGTTTCTACGTAACTGAAATCCATGACCTCATCAATACCATAAATGGTGAGTTTATCAACGGTAAGTAGTGACTTTTAGAATTTACACTTTGATGGTGGTTTTTCACTTGAGTATAGCATATACCTTTGTCTCACTATTAACCAATTAATTTTTACTAAGATGAAAAATTTACTTACAGGTGTATTTACACTAATCGCCATGAGTTTCAGTTTTGCACAATCTAATATTGATGTGACTACCCAAACAGGAAACTTGAACGTAGCTACTGTAGACCAAACAGGTCTTTTGAACATGAATTCTTTAACACAGAATGGGAACCGTAACACTGCAGATATTGATCAGGTAGGTATCATCAATATGAATACAGCCGTGAGTAATGGAAACAGAAACTCTATAGACGTAGATCAGATCGGTATCGGAAACTCAAATAATGTGAGCCAGACAGGAAACAGAAATGATGCTTCAACCTGGCAGCTTGGTCTTTTTAATTCAACTCAACAAATTCAGCTTGGAAGAAGAAATGATGTTTCTTCAGTACAAATAGGTCTTGGTAATGGTGTATTTCAATATCAGGATGGAAGAAGGAATGATGCTTCAGCCGTTCAGGTAGGTAGCGGTAATATGGCTTACCAAATCCAGACAGGAAGAAGAAATGAAGCTGACGCCCTTCAGTTAGGTGCTAATAATATACTTGTTCAATATCAGGCAGGTGATGATAACAGTGCAAACCATACTCAGGTAGGAAGCAGTAATATCGCAATTGCTGCCCAGATTGGTGATGATAATACTGCTGTAGGAGTACAGGTTGGTAATGCTAATCAGCTATACCAAGTGCAATTAGGAAACTCTAATACAGCGATTGATCTTCAGGCAGGTAATGGTAACTTTACTTGGGTAACTCAAACTGGTGATTCCCATTTTCATCTTGGAACTCAGGTAGGAAACGGAAACTCAATGATTGTGAATCAGTCGAATTAAGCCCTTTCAGATACTGTAATCTTTAAAGTTGAGGAGAAGCTACAGGTTGGTTTCTCCTTTTTTTTCTAAAGATTGAATATACCGGGAAATCATGATTTGTCAAATTGATTATAACCGGGTCTCTATGAATGTTCTTTAATTTAAATATCAATGCCATGTTTAATTTGAAATGGAGTGTTTTAGCTCTTTGTATGGTATTGCCATTGCAGGCTCAGGAAATCGACTGGGATAAGGTGAACAGTAATACAATCTTTACTCTTATAGCCAGACAGAATATTGAGATGAATGCCAGTTACTCCAATAGTATTCAGCTGGGTGACTATAACAAAGCGGAACTTTCTCTTAATAACAAAACAATTATTACTGTAAAGCAACTTGGGGACTATAACGCTCTTTATTTTATCAATTCATTCTCAGAAAAGGAAACCAAGGCAGCTATTATTACACAAGGAAGTAATAATATCATTGACATTACGGGAAGCAACAGCATTTCTGACGGAATTCAGATCAATGTAAAAGGAGATAACAGGACCATTTTTATGAGAAATTATTAAAACACAAATGATGAAATCTCTATCTATCCTGAGTTTTAATACTTTTTTATTCTTTCTGTCTGTATTGGGTTATGGGCAGGAAGATAAAAAAGTAACCGCAAGAATTGAGAACAGCACTCTGGAAAACCAGATAAAAATAAAAGCTGTGGTTATTAATAATACAGCGGTCTATAAAGAACTGAATTACCTTTTAATATCCATAAAAAAAGGAAATGGAGGGAATCTTTCCAATAACCAGCAGAGTGGTAAGTTTTCTGTGAATCCGAATGAAGTAAAAGTGTTATCTGAAATCAGTGTGAATCTTGAATCCAAAGATGCCCTGAAAGCCTTCCTCTATATAAGAGATGAAGAGTCCAAAGCTTTAGTGGCGAAGGATAGCCTTGAACTGAACAGTGATCTTTTTAAAAAGAAAACAGCCAGAATTGAAGATGATGCTGTTTATGAACTGAAAGGACTTACGATTGACGACACCAAAACCAAGGTTGGAAAAGACTTTTATGATATGTTTTATATCCAGTATAGTCAGCTTCCGGATAAAAGTGTCAGTGCCATTACGATTTCCGAGCTTCCTCTTCGGGGGACAAGCGGCCAGATCAATATCCAGATTGATGATAAGATTATTTACAGCTTTATGACCAATCCTGGAGAAGATTATTTGAAAGAACAATTAGCTTTCAGCTTAAAGTATATCAAAGAATTTACAGCAAAGAAAAATCTTATAAAAAATGAATTTATCTATTAAAATCGTCCGCCATGAAAACTTTTATTATTCTTTTAATTTTTGTTGCGGGTATTTTCTCAGGGAAATCTCAACAACTTGTTTATAAGCCTATAAATCCTGCATTTGGAGGAGATACTTTTAATTATCAATGGCTTTTAAGCTCAGCCAATGCACAGAATCAGTTTGATGAAAAAAACGATTACAGCAATCTGCTTGATAAAGTAAATTCCCTTGACAGTTTTACTCAGAGTCTCAACAGACAGATCCTCAGTGAACTTTCAAGAAAGCTTTTTGATGAGCAGTTTGGTGATGGAAACATCCAGCCGGGTAACTACCTTTTCGGGTCGCTTTACCTGCAGATTACCAATACCAATCAGGGACTTTTGATCAATATTTTGGATACCAGTACAGGCGATCAGTCCGAGGTCGTAATTCCAAAATAAAATAAAAACTTAAAACCAGACTTATCATGAGAACTTACACTTACACCAGAATTTTTTTCTGTAGTTTTCTGCTATGTGTTTTGCAGGCTTGCAGTTCGATCTTTGGATTACCCTCAGATCCGGAAAAGCCAACAATGGGAGAGGTGACTTCTTCTACAGAAGAGCTGAAAAAACTACCTCTGCCCAAAGAAAAAATAGTTATTGGAGTTTATAAATTCAGAGACCAGACCGGTCAGTATAAACCTTCTGAAAACGGGAATAACTGGAGCACAGCAGTGCCTCAGGGAACAACAACTATTCTTATCAAAGCACTTGAAGACAGCCGTTGGTTTATTCCTATTGAAAGAGAAAATATAGCCAATCTGCTCAATGAAAGACAAATCATCCGATCCACCCGTCAGGAATACATTAAAGATGCAGATAAAAACACTCAGTCACTTCCTCCGCTTCTATACGCCGGGATTCTTCTGGAAGGAGGAGTCATTTCCTATGACAGTAATATCCTGACCGGAGGCCTTGGTGCCCGTTATTTTGGCATTGGAGCTTCCACTCAATACCGTCAGGACAGGATTACTATTTATCTGCGTGCTGTTTCCACTCTTAACGGAGAAATTCTTAAAACAGTTTATACTTCCAAAACCATTCTTTCCACAAGTGTTAACGGGAGCTTTTTCAGGTATGTAGATACAGAAAGGCTGCTGGAAGGCGAGGTGGGATTTACTCAAAACGAACCCATTCAGTTAGCTGTAACCGAAGCTATTGAAAAATCAGTAAAGTCTCTTATTGTAGAGGGGATTCAGGATAAAATATGGGGAAAAGCTATTGATGATACCACAAGCTATCAGGCGTTAATCAATGAGTACAACAAAGAACAGGAACATAATAACGGAAGAGTAATCGGAAACAGATATCCTGACAATTACAGACAGAAAGTTTCTGTATTTGCCCATATAGAAGCACAGAAGGTCAGAGATGATTATGTAAATCCTAAAATGAATATCGGTGGAAAAATCGGATTCAAATACTTTCTCACTCCTAATTTTAATGTTGAGGTGAATGGAAATTACTTCACTCTGGAGAATGAAAATATAGTGAAAAGAAACTATTACGGGCCGGAAGTGAATCTTGAATATCTGCTTTTTCCAAAATACAAATTCAGTCCCTACATTTATGGTGGGGCCGGAGCCATGTATTCCAAATATAAACCTCAGTACAAAGGACAATTTGGAGGCGGTCTTGAATATATGATTGATCATAATTTTTCACTGAGGGCTTCTGCTCAATATGATCTTGGCTTTAAAGACAATTGGGAAGGGCTGATCAACGGAAAAAGAAAAGATCAGGCTCTCCGCTTTGCATTGGGAATCAATTTTTACCTGGGAAACAAATAAAAACACGAATTATGAAAACTTTAATTAAAATACTCAGCATATTCATTCTCACTTTTTGTCTGTTTTCATGTAATGAAGACCTTGTAGAACAGGCTCAGACAGGAATTTTGAAAGGAAAAGTAGTAAAAAGAGGCAGTAATGTACCGCTTGCGAACGTGAAAATTTTTACAAACCCTACAACGCAAACCGTTTTTAGCGGTACGGATGGTTCCTTTGAAATTGCGGCAATGCCTATAGGGAACTATTCTGTAAAGGCAGAACTTTCAGGATATATTACAAGTTTCCAGTCTGTCAACATGCAGAATCAAAATCAGCTGGTAACAGTTGTATTTGAAATGGACGATGATACTTCACTGAATTCTCCGCCTACAGCACCGCAGCTTCTCAGTCCGATAGATAATGCGGTCAATCAGCCATTAAGTGTTGAACTGACCTGGAGTGCAACAGATCCGGATACCGCAGACGTTTTAAAATATAGTTTAACAATTAAAAATAATCTTGACACTAATGTGATTCAGGTTAATGATTTGAAGGCTAATCATTATACACTTTCAAATCTGAAGTTTGGTGTAAGTTACTTCTGGCAGGTGTCTGTTTCGGACGGCATTCACCAGCCAGTTTTAAGCTTAATCGGAAAATTTACCACTAATACGGTTCCTGCCAACAGGTATCATTATGTGAGAAAACTGAACGGTAACTTTGTCATCATGTCAAGTGATGAGCAGGGAAACAGCTTTCAGTTCACAGACTCTTCTTATAACAGTTGGCGACCGCGGAAAAATAATAATGCAGGGCTCATTGCATTTCTCCGAACAGAAGGTGGAAGTACCCATATTTACACAGCAAATCCTGATGGATCCAATCCATTTAAAGTAACAACCGTTCCTGTAGCTGGGTTTAATACCTACGAAATGGATTTTGCCTGGAGTACTAACGGTAAAGAAATTATTTATTCAAATTTCAATAAGCTGTATAGGATCAATAAAGATGGCAGTGGCCTGGCGTTGGTTTATACGACTCCGGATGGCAGCCTGATCTCAGAATGTGACTGGAGTTATGACGGAAGTAAAATTGCCATAAAAACCAACGACTACAACGGTTATAATGCGAATATTTATGTCATTGATATGATGGGAAATACTCTTAAAACAGTATTGTCTGGATCTGTGGGAGCCAGCGGAGGGCTGAATTTCTCTGTAGACGGACAGCTTCTTCTGTTTACCCGCGATATATCCGGCTATCAGGATGGAAGCGGAAATTATCGCCAGCTGGATTCTCATATCTTCATTTATAATCTTACCAATGACAGTGTCAGTGATATTTCTGTAGAAAGCGAAAAGACTATGGGAACCAATGATCTTGATCCGCGATTTTCACCTAATAATGCACAGGTTATCTTTATGAATACCTCTAATGATAACATTTCGCAAAGAAATGTTATGACGATAGATCTTAACAGCAATCTGACAGACCTTTCACGAGCTGCCCTTTTCAATAATGGGGAAATGCCGGATTATGAATAGGAGAAAGAAGGTTTGAGGTTTTTAAAGTTGATATATACTAGAAGTCAATAGTGAACTTTCACTGTCTAAGAAAAATTGACAAGCGAAGCGAATTGACCCTTCACTATTGACTTCTACTCAGAAACATTACTTTAATAATCACTTCTTTGCCAGGTTTTTATTAATGGGAATTTTGGGATAGGCAAAAAAAACCGGATCATATGATCCGGTTTTTTTCATCATTTGATGTTTTCTCATTCAGTCGATGATATGGTTCTCAATCGCATATTTTACGACTCCTGCTGTGTTTTTTACATTGAGTTTCAAAAGAATTCTTTTTCTGTGTGTTTCTACCGTATTGATACTGATAAAGAGTTTTTCGGATATATCTTTGCTGCTGAAGCCGTCACATATAAGTTTAAGAATTTCCATTTCGCGACGGGTAAGCGGATCTCTGATGTGTAAATTCCGTGTTCCTTGTTCATTACTGATGAAGCTTATCATCCTTTCTTTTGCATGGTCACAAATATAAATTTCATTTAGTAGCAATGCATTAATGGATTTTATAAACTCATTATATCTGCAGGTTTTATCGAGGTAACTTTTGATACCTTTATTGAAAAGCTTTCGGATGTCAATCACATCATAGCAGTTTCCAATGATGATAATTTTGATATTGTTATGTTCCGAGATGATGGTCTCTACAGACTTGAACAGCTCGGTAAGCATGAACATATTGGAGCTTATGACAAGAATTTCGGGTGGCTCATCTTTCAAATGTTTGGAGAGTGTCTCCAGTGAATTACAGATATCTATCGTGTTGAAAATTTTGCTTTGTGTCAGTAATTTCGAGAGTCCCTCTGTGTACAACATCGGCTCATCAAAAATAGTTAATCTTGGTTTCATCATGGTTAGTTTTGTTTATATAAAAATATAAAAAAAATCTAACATTTTGAATAAAATTGATAAATAATTTAACTTTTTTATAAATATTTCATCAGTAAAATATTATTTTTATTGATTATTATTTAAATAAGTCTCTTTTTATTGAATTTTGATTGTTAATTGTAGAGTTATTTTTGCTGGATTACTAGTTTTATTGGTGTTTGTAATGGTCTTTTTGAAAATAATTTTGTTATTTAACTAACACTACAGGGATATGTTTCACTGGAAAGTTAACAGAATTGGCAATAAAGCAATATTCATTTGCCTGATGATGAAATTTTTCTGCTTTTTCAATCATAGACTCTTCGGAAACAGTAACAGTAGGGTGTAGGGTAATTTCTGTAAAATGACCGCTTCCATTGGATGTTTCCTCCATGATTCCGGTGGCTTCATCTGTATAATCTATAACGATAATACCTGCTTCAGAACAAAAATGAAGATACCAAAGCATGTGACAGGAAGAAAGAGAAGACAGAAACATTTCTTCAGGGTTGTGTTTTGTTTTATCTCCGCGGAAGGAAGGGTCAGATGAACCATCAATGATAGCCTTATTTTCTACGGAAATGGTATGATTTCTGTCATAGTCCCTGTAACCGCTGGTTCCGGTTCCCCTATTTCCTGTCCATTGGATGATAGCTTTGTAGTGGTGAGTTTTCATAATTAAAAAAAATGTCATTAAAATTCAATAAGAGTAGGCTTTAACCTTCTCTCAAAAATAGATAAATAAATCCAATAGCTTTAGCCAAAACCTGAAAATATGAAATCCCTATGATTGTTAACCAGATAAAAAAAACCTCCGGTAAAAACCAGAGGTAATATTTTAATTCTTAATAAGCTTCTTACTAATACTGCTTCCGCTTTCAAAAGTCACTTTAGTGATATAAATTCCTTTAGGCAATTCCGAAACCTGAGTGCCGGAATTCTTTATGGTTTTTATTGCTTTACCATCCAGAGAATAAATTTCAATCTTGTTTACTTTTTCTTTCGATTGGTAAACCAGATTTTGCTTCACAGGGTTTTCAAAAGAAATAGTATGAGCAGCCTTTGTAATATCCGCTGTTGATAAAGTTCCACTATTAAGCAGATATTTTACAATGTTGTTGTTTCCCTTTACAATAATATTATTGTTATTGATAATCATTTCAGTAACTGAGAAAAATTTGGAAATTAAACCTGTCTCGTCATAATTGGTTTCTATATGATATCCAAATGTAGAATTGAGTGAACCGTTCGGATTAAGTTTTGAAATGAAATAATTATTGTTATACATAGAATCTCCGGCAGCTCCACCAATATAGTAATATCCGTCTTTTTCAGTGATGTTTAAGATTCTGGGACCTGAAGGAAGACCAAGACTGGTCTGGAGATCATAATTAAATGTATTATCAAGGCTTCCATCTTGATTAAGCCTGAACATATTGTTATTCTGAAAAGTAGAAAAAACAATCTTATTATTACTGTCCAGGAATACATCGCCAACATCACCCACCGACGTACCGTTAATACTTATTTGTACCGTTCCGTTATTTCCAAAGTTTGCTATAGGATGTCCATCAGGATCAAATTTTTCAATAACGCTGATATTATCACTGAAAGTGATAATATTGGATTGATTATCAATAAAGACAAATGTTCTGCCTGTAAGATTTCCCTTTGTGGTCACAGATCCGTTGTTGCCAAAACTGTTATCTAAATTTCCATCAGCATTGAGCCTGTAAATAGTATGATGCGGATCTTGGCCTCTGCGGATGCCATGTACCAGTATTTTTCCATTCTGAAGAATAAATTCATACGAATTGAAGTAGTCATCATGATCTGCATCTATTTCCTGTGAAATACCATTTGTTCCGAAAGTAGGATCTATCTGACCATTAGGAAGCAGTCTTAATATTTGAGCATTGGCCAATAAACTAAAAATTAATAGTTTCCCGTCTGCCTGTAACTTTATCTGAGTCATAGAAGGTTCAGAAGGTAGTTTCACTGTTCCATTATTTCCAAAAGCTGGATCTGGAGTCCCGTTGGGAGTAAGCTTGGTTACAAATCCATGAGTAACTCCTGTGGCAACATCCATATTATAAGTGAAATAGATTTCCCCATTAGAATTCTGAACCATTTGATAAGAATTGGTTATAGAATTGCTTGGAATTTCAGCAACTCCGTTCGAAGCAAAGTTGGAATCTTTCGAAATAATCTGTGCAAAAGCAATCTGTACTGTAAGAAGCAGTACTAGAAATAAATTTTTTGTCATTGTATTTTGAGTTTTAAATTGATAATAAAAAATATCTGCTCAGAGTAGGCAAATACTTTTGATCATCCATATATTGTTATTGTCAATTTTTAATAATTTTTTTGGTACTGATGCTTCCATCTTCAAAAGTAACTTTAACTACATAAATACCTTTAGGCAAATCTGAAACAGGAGTATGGGATTCTTTTGTTGTTTTCATACGTTCACCAAGAGCAGAAAAGATCTCGATTTTAGCTACTTTATCTTTAGTGATGTATATCAGGTTCTGGCTTACAGGATTTTCAAAAGCAATATTGTTGTTACTTTTTGTAATTTCTTTAGTAGCAAGCGTTGTGTTGTTTACGATGTATTTGACAACATGAAGACCTCCGATTGTAATAATATTATTGTTGTTTACAATCATATCACCAATGCCTCCTAAATTAGAATCCGATTCTGAATAATAATTAAAGCTGGGATCTATATTTCCGTTTTGGGTAAGTCTGGAAATAAATGCAGTATGGGCAAAATCACCTTCACCATTTCCGCCAATATAATAATAGCCGTCTTTTTCAGTAATGTTTAATATCCAGGCACCACCATTTATCCCTGAGTGATCAGGTAGATTATAATTAAAAGTAGGATCAGAAGTACCATCCGGATTGATTCTAAACACTTCATCATTAAGAGTTGAATATACAATCCTGTTGTTACTATCCATCATTACTGTACCCGCAAAGCCTAATCCTGAAGCCATCTGTAACACGCCATTATTACCAAAACTGGTGTTGGGATTGCCATTGGAGTTAAATTTCTCCATAATACCATTATTAGTAACTGCTGTTATATTGTTTTGATTATCAAGTAATACAAATGATCCGGGTGACCAGCCTCCCTGCGTGAAGACAGATCCGTTGGCTCCAAAAGTGGTGTCAATAGTTCCATTATTGTTGAGTCTGTATATTTTGTGTTTGAAATTCAGTCCGTCCGGACTATCAACTCCATGAACAATAATTTTATCGTTTTGAAACACAATTCCGTAAGAACGATCATTGCCATCTGGGTAAAGTTCAGGAATTATTACAGTTCCATTGTTGCCGAAAGTGATGTCTGATGTTCCGTTGGGAAGGAGCCTTGTTACAGCTGCTCCTGTATTAGAAAACCCCATAACCAATAGTTTTCCGTCAGATTGCTTTTTGAGTTGGCTATTATATGCATAATAAGGAAGTTGAAGGGTTCCGTTGGTTCCAAAAGAATAATCTACAGTTCCATTTACGGTAAGTTTAGATAAAAAAGAATCTCTAAGCCCGGATGTGGTATTCTCTTTAGCATAAGTAAAAAAAATGCTGCTGTCAGAATTCTGTACCATTGCGGACCAAGCTGTATTTTCCACCATGGAATAAATACCACTTGTTGCAAAAGCTTGATCTTTAGAAATAATTTGAGCGGAAACACTTTGAACTATCAGAGTAACTAATAATAAATTTTTTTTCATATTGTTTGAGTTCTTTGTTATGATAAAAATTTAGCCTCTTATCGTTATAATATCATTTACCTGTTTTTAAATAAGGCATACTTAGATAAGAGGCAGTTTTATTAGTTTTTGATCAGTTTTTTAGTTGCTTCTTTCCCGTTGGCGAATCTGATTTTCACCAGATAAACTCCACTCGGAAGATCAGAAAGGTCTGAATGGTTGCTTCTTACTTTTTTGATAATCTTGCCTCCGGAATAGATGTCTATAGAGTGTACAGTTTCCTTTGTGTCATAAATTAAATTCTGCTTAACCGGATTTTCGAAGGAAATCATTGGCTGGCCGATAATAGGCTGGGCGGCTGTGGCTAATGTCGCGTTATTGATTAAAAACTTCAGAATATGAGACCCTTTCCCTGCAAGGATGTGACCGTTGTCTATGATCATGTCTGTAATACCGTCTGAATCTGCAGTTGTTTCTGAGTAATAATTGAAAGAAGAATCTACAGATCCTGTAGGATTGAGTTTGGAAATGAAGAATGTTTCCCCGGTTGTACCGGTCTGACCGGCTATAAAATACTGACCATTTTTTTCAACTACAGAAGTTATCGTAATGATTGTAAAAGGATAGGAGTTAATAGGATCAAATGTGAATGAGTTATCATAAGTTCCATTGGGGGTGATTCTGAATATTTCATTATTCATATTGGTACAGACAATATTGTTACTGCTGTCCATAGAAGCTGTTCCTATCAATCCGGGGCTGGTAGTGAAGACTAGAGATCCGTTGTTTCCAAAGCTTGTCAGCGGTTGTCCGTTACTGTCATATTTTTCCATTCCTCCGTTAGGATAGGTCACATTGGCGTTTGTATTGCTGTAATTAGTGACAAGGCTTACGATATTTGACTGATTGTCTAAAAATACAAAGTTCCCCATAGTCTTTATAGATCCATTGGTTCCGAATGTATTGTCAATACTTCCATCGTTATTAAGCCTGTAAATACTTTTATAATAATTATATGGTCCTTCAATCGTCAGGCCATGAATGATGATTTTATCATTTTGCAGATACAAACCAAAACCAACACTATTAAAATCATTAAATACATTTGAAATCTTCGAAACTCCGTTAATCCCAAATGTAGTATCAGGCTGCCCGTTGGATGTCATTCTGATAATAGCTGCACCATCATCATAGAAACTAAACAGGAGAATTTTACCATCCGGTTGTTGAGTGATTTGGCTATAGGCAGCGGTGTAATAATCAGGGATAATAGTTTCTCCATTATTTCCGAAAGAAGAATCTATGGTTCCATTAGCGTTAAGCTTTGAAACAATATATTCAGGGCCGGCTGGAGAAGAACTGCTTCTGGTGTAAGTAAAATAAATGCTCTTGTCGGGATTTTGAACGATTCCGGTTCTGTAGATGTTATTGTTGTTTGTGATAGCATATCGCCCGCTTGAAGCAAAGCTGTTATCATAGGAAACAATCTGAGCAGATACACTTTGAATCATCAAAATGCATGGCAGTAATAATTTTTTAATCATCGTATCTAATTTTAAATGTTTTTCATGGTATTACTGTTTTTCAGAGCAGACCTTTGTAAACTCTACAGGTCTGGGGAATATTTGAAAAACATAAGTTTCTTTGGGAAATAGTTTATATTACCCTCATTCTGATTATTGAATGAAAAGGATTGTTTTGAAATAATTGGGGTATGGGGTAGAGGTATTCCGAACACCCGGAATGATCAGGGGTGATTTTTTTTTCATTTGTTTGAGTTTTATGTTGTTACAAATATAATAAAAAAACCTTCAGTAAAAACTGAAGGTTTTAAATTTTGTCTTAATTAGAAAATTCTATCAATTCTTCTTTTTTCGAATTGTAGATTTTATATTCTAAATATTTAAAAGAATCCCTTGGAACAATGGTTACCCATTTTTTATACTTGATAAACCATTTCATCTGGATACTTTTGATGCCTTTTGTTAGATAGGCTTCTACAAACGGGTGCACATGCAGGTAGATTTTTCCTTTCTCTTTCTGCAGGATGTTTCTAAGTGTTTCACCCATTTTTTCCACGATCACAATAGGAGCTACAATTTCTCCGTCTTTGTTCGGGTTTTCTTCTTTGGTTTCGATCTGTTTTTCCGGACGGTTTCTTTGTCTGGTGATCTGGATCAGACCGAATTTACTTGGAGGAAGTATTTTGTGGCGAGCTTTGTCGCGCTTCATTTCCTCTTTAAGGTGTTCATAGAGCTCTCTTCGGTGCTCTGAGTTGGGCATGTCGATGAAATCGATCACAATGATACCTCCCATATCGCGGAGGCGGAGCTGTCTGGCAATCTCAGTGGCTGCCATTTTGTTCACTTTAAGAGCGTGTTCTTTATTGACAGCGGCTCCGGTAGTAATATTGTTTCCGGAGTTAACGTCTACGACGTGAAGTGCCTCGGTGTGTTCAATAACAAGGTAAGCGCCTTTGGAGCTTGGTATGTTTACATGTTTTCCGAAGCTCTGTTTAAGCTGTTTTTCAACATTGTAATATTCCAGGAGTGGAATATGAGAATCATAAAACTGGACAATATTTTTCTTTTCAGGGGCAATTACTTCAACGTAATTTGTCATTTCGTTCACCATTTGCTCATCATCGCAGATGATATTCACGAAATCCTGATTAAAATTGTCTCTTAAAATAGCTGAAGCTTTGTCTTCTTCGCTTAAAACCTTAGACGGAACTTTATTTCTCTGGATATTTTTAAAGGTGGTCTCCCATTTCTGAATCAGCTGATTCATGTCATTATGAAGGTCCGCTACCTTTTTTCCTTCGGCTACTGTTCTGATGATCACTCCAAAACCTTCAGGTTTGATGCTGTCGATTAGAGTTCTCAGTCTTTCCTTTTCCTCAGAACTTCTGATCTTTTTGGAAATGGAAACCTTGTTGTCGAATGGAATTAAAACCAAAAAACGTCCTGTGAGTGAAACCTGAGTAGAAATTCTGGGACCTTTTGTAGAAATAGGTTCCTTGGTAATTTGTAAAAGAACAAGATCGTCTTTTGCAATCACTTTTTCTACCGTTCCGTTTTTATCTATTTCGGGTTGTATCTCGAAATTTTTTAAGCTTGAAGTATTTTGTTTTTTAGAGATCGTATCTTTTAAAAACTTTCTGTATGTAAGATACTGTGGGCCCAGATCCTGATAATGCAGGAATGCATCCTTGTCATATCCTATATTGACGAATGCTGCATTCAGGTTTGGTGCCAGTTTTTTTACTCTACCTATAAACAGATCTCCAACTATAAAATCGCTTTTGTCCTCTTGCTCATGAAGTTCACATAGTCTTCCGTCTTCCAGCAGTGCAATCTTTGTAAGATCATCTTCATGCGAAACTATTAGTTCTTTCTTCATTTTGTTATCAGATAAAAATTGTTAAGATTTTAGGAAATTGGTATTGTTCTCGATTAATTCATCTATTAAATATAAGGATTTAGAATGAAAACCATTATATTTTTGTTAAAATAATATTTGAAACCATCCGTTTTCCGCGGAATCTTATAGTTGCAAACAAAAATATAGTCGGTGAACTTTAAAAATTTAAAACCACCAACTATATTATTATATTGTAAATCTCGAGAAAAAGAGATTATTTTTTCTTATGTCTGTTTGCTCTTCTTCTTTTCTTTCTTTTGTGAGTTGCAACCTTGTGTCTTTTTCTTTTCTTTCCGCTTGGCATAATTTTAATTTTTTAGTAACTAGTTAATATTCAGTTAATGTTCTTATTTTACTGCAACTTTCGTTTTTACTTTCTCAACAAAAGATTTTGAAGGTTTGAAAGCAGGAATGTTATGAGCAGGAATCTCAATCGCAGTGTTTTTAGAAATATTTCTTCCTGTTTTAGCAGCTCTTGTTTTAATGATAAAAGATCCAAAACCTCTCAGATAAACGTTATCCCCATTATACATAGAAGTTCTGATCTCCTGCATAAAAGCTTCTACAACTTTCTGTGTTTCATTCTTTTCTGTTCCCAACTTATTTGAGATGGTGTTTACCAATTCTGCCTTTGTCATTTCCTTATTTTAATTTTAAATTTTAGGTGTGCAAATTTAGTTAAAAAAATTGAATACTAGCAAATTAGTGGCGAAATATTTTTGTTCAATAAGTTGAGATATTAATGTATATGCTATGTTAACGCTGCTTAAAGATAATTTAATAATAAAATAATATTGCAATATAATGATAAAAAAACACTGATAATTCGAAAAAAACGGAACAGGCAACACTAGTCATGCCAGTGTTTTCTGTCACTCATTTTGTATCCTGTAATCACTACATACTGGAGTTGTAGTACCCATTTTCCACACAGAAACGGATGAGGTGAAGTTTGGTCTTCAGTCCCAGTTTTTCCGTAAGGCGGTTAATGTATGTGTCAATAGTTCTTGTACTCAGATTCAGTTTTTCTGCAATTTCCTTATTACTGAAGCCTTCGTAGCAGAATCTCATCAATTGTATTTCAGCCGGAGAAAGTTCTTCCTGTCCCTTCTTCTGTCTGTCCATATATTCCTGTACAGCCAGTGGCTGCTGCTCCCATTCTTTTGAATAGGCTTCGAAATCAAACTCGTCAGAGGCTATGCTTCCTTTAATAATGTCTTTAATAATAGTACTGTTCTTCTGACAATAATAGATATTAGGTATTTTCGACAGAATTTCAGCCATATCTTCCTGGTAAGTCCCGGAATAAGTGATAATAGGTGTTTCTGTGTTATTTTTCCTTATATATTTAATAGCTTCAATCCCGCTTAATACCGGCATAAAAAGCTCTATGATAAATACATCTTCCTGCCTTCTGTAGATTCTGTTCACAAGCTCATGGCCATTGTTACAGTCGTTCAAAAGCATATAGAAAGGGTTTTCCATCAGGGTTTTGATCATTATTTTTTTAAAATAAAAATCACTGTCAGCTATGGAGAAACGCACGGTATTAGATAATATTTTACTCATTCTTAATATCGATTTGGCGAATGATATTTAAAATTCAGAGGCCTAATTTATGAAAAACTTATGAAAGTTTAAATTAATATTAATTTAAACCGGGATTTTACGAAACCAGAGCAGGGAAAATACGTATTGTGCATAAAAAAAAATTTTTATACTTTCACAGGCCAAACAAATCGCAAATATATGTCTTCGAACAGGGAAAAAAAATTGAACAAATCTGACGTCAGAACGGGCATTTGGAAGTTTATCCTTTCATTTGTTGTTTTGTCTATGGTATCCTTTAGCTGCCTGTACCTCTTCTTTAAGAGCTATGATATACAGCGAGAAGGGATAAGTCGTGAAGCAGAAGCTTACAAAGAATTAATGCGCCGAAGTGATATGCTGAAAGATAATGTGGATGATATTTACGAAAAAATGACCCAGCTTGACATGAACAAGGTGGAAAATGATGTTTTTCTTAGAACGAATATCATGGATAACGTAAGAAATGTTAAAAGTATTATGGGAAAAGACAGTACCGAAAGCTTTAAACATTATGCCACACTGATGAAGCAGATAGGACCTATGCTTACGTTAAAGACCAAAATTATTGGAGTAGAATACAAAAAGAAAACAGTTCTCAGAGATCTGGATGAATGTATGGGAAAAGTAAACAGAGCCAATACTGAGCTTAGAAAAGACCCTACAAGAAATTTCACCGGAGGTAGAAGACGATAAAAAAATAAAGATATGCAAGGACAAATTACACTATCTAAAAAAGAAAGGCATTATCAGTTTTTTTATTTGATACTGATGCTTGTGACTGCTATGATATTTCTGGGAATTCTCTTTTTGAAAGGTTTTGAATCCCCGTTTTCTGATGAAGATGTAAGAGGAATTCAGAATCTCGAACAAAAGGCCGAATTTGAACAACACCAAAAAATCATTATTCCGATCATGGACAGTACTTATACCATGATTACCAAACTTACCGATGAAGCTCCACAGCCTTTTGTGGAAAATAATATCTTTGTAGGAGTGAATGATCTTAATGGCTATTTTAAAGGTCATGATATCGTTGATACCAGAAAAGATGCCTATCCGCAAATTGCCCGCTTCTACAAGATGTACTACGAAGATAAAAAGGTAATTTCAACCACTTCAGAAGATATCAAGAGATTTGAAAAGCAGGTAGAGGAGTGCAGAATTGGGTTTAAAGATAAGCAGGATAAGATTTATCAGCGCCAGAATGAGTTGAAAGCTCGCACCCAATAAACTAATAATGAATTTAGGAACTTTAAATAAAACACATCACAATTATTAACTATGAATTATTTTCAAAAAAACAAAAAGAACATTATTATCGGTGTTATTGCAACATTGCTCATCGCTGCTCTTGTTGCACTTTGGCTGCAGAAAAAAGTGATCCATTCTGCTGATGATATTGTTGGAGTAGTCTATCCATCTACATTGTCGGTAGGAGATACACTTTTATTTGAAGATAAAACCCAGTTTGCAAAAACCAAAAGATGGAATTTTGGAGACGGAACAACTTCTGATAAAAACAGTGGGATCCACTTCTATAATAAGCCTGGATATTACCAGGTAAGTTTGATCGTTGACAGTAAATACACTAAATCATTCCCTGTAATGGTGTCCGCAAGAAGCGTAAAGCAGGCTAAAGACACAACAAAGTCTAAGACCACTATTGAAGCTCAGACACAGGCTATGCAGAATGAGAATGTGCAGTTCCGTGCCGTTTCCAATGCTACACAGTTTGCATGGAAATTTGGAGAAACAGGAAATACGGATGCTAAAGAAAAATTAGCCATCTATGCCTATAAAAAACCGGGAGACTATGTGGTTACCCTTTATACCGAAGAAAGCCAGGAGCCTATCTACCACCGTATCAAAATTCTTCCTGCTTACAACTCTTTAGAACAGGAGGAAGTATCTGTAGAAGACTCTTATGCAAAAGTTGATAACGATTTCAAATATCATTTACAGCAGATTGCAAATGGAAACAGTTTCAATATGCACTACAATTACCTGTTGAAAACGTACCTGTGTAACAATGAAAACACAGTGGTAAAAGTAAATGACAGTAAAGTAAATAACTTCTATATGTACTGTGCAGGTCTTCAGTTTGACAAAAATACTGTGATCCAGACCGTAAAGGTGAATTTAGATGATACACAGAACTGCGTAACGAAAGTAGATATAAACCAAAGCAAATAATACCGTCCGGTTCTTCGGATGTGCCAATCATAAAAAGATAAATAGGATGAAAAATAAATTTCCTCTAGCAGCATATTATATAGGGTTATCAGTATTGTTGACGAGTTGTCAGGTAAAACTGCCATCAAAAAAAACTCCTGAGCCTTCCCAATACGGAAAAGTAGATAATTCAACGGTTGTTAACGGCTATCCAAAAAAATCCGTTCCATGGATCGTGATTTCGGACCGATCAAGAAATACGGCCTATTTGGATAAAGATGATGAAAAATCATATAAAGAAGTAAAATTTCTGGAGCCTTTAATGGTTCTGAAACATAGAGACGGAATGGTAAAAGTTGCGGAATACGTTCCGGATGCTTTAATGAAAAAAGTCTCATCAAAATCTATTAAAACATATGGCTGGATCCCTGAATCTGACCTGCTTTTATGGAACCACTCCCTGAAAAGCGAGAGAACCGGGTATCCTGTAAGAGTGGCTGTAGTGCCTAATAACAGCGAGGTGATCAAGAGTGCTGAAAGATACTATAAAAATGACTCGATCATGGTGTTCAATTCACCGAGCCTTATTGAAACAGCTAATGTTAAGATCCCTAACGGACAGGTGGTGTATGTTTACAAGCAGGCTGAAAATAATAAAAGATTCCTGGTAGGTAAAAAACCATCTATAGATATAGACAGTATTGGAAAAGGCCTTTATGGATGGGTGAGCTCCAATGTGATTTCCACATGGGGTGAGCGTTCAGCAATTAAGCTTAAAAACCCGACAGGAATTAACGATACAGAACTGGGAGTACATGAAGGGTATCCCGGAGCATCAGGATCAGATGCGGAAAACAGAACCGCCATTCTTCTTACGGATGTAAACAAGAGAAAACCTTTAGAAAATATCTTCCCGGTGACTCTGCCTTTAAATGAAGCTCCAACCCCGGATTCTAAAACGAAATATTTTACAAATATCCTCGATTATAGTAAAAACTATGTCTTTAATGTTTTAGGGGAGCCTATTTATTTCGACCGTTATAGAGAAATTACAGACAGAGATAAAAATATCAATATTGTTTTTGCATTGGATATAAGTGCCGGAAACGCCCCTTATGCCCCTATTGTAAAATCATTATTGCAGGATCTTCAGCTTAGATTTGAAAAACCATCCTATTTCAATAACGTAAAATACGGTGTAGTTTTATATAAAAATAACCCTTGTGGGACCAATACTGCCGTTTCTAACCTAAGTCCTGATTACAGTAAGATTACAACGTTTATCGATCAGAAAACAAATGAGATGAACTGTGCAAGTAATAATGGCTATCAGCCGGTAGGAGAGGCCCTTTCTGCAGCAGGAAACCTTCTTTCCAACGTTCCTGATGAAACCAATATTGTAGTGACTGTAGGTACATCTGCTAACCAAAGCGGAAATATGTACAGTGTTATCGGTTCTCTTACTCAGGCTCAGGCAAGACTGATTATGTTCCAGACCAGTGCAAGATCTTCAGATACCTATAATGATTTTGTATTGATGGCAGAGAACATAGTGACCAATACCGCTAAAAATATTGCTGAGCTTAAAAAACAAAAGATCATCAACCAATCTGACGTTCTTACCAAGAACAACTTCAGCCTTGTAGAAGGTGATGAAGGATTCTTCTCCTTAGCTTATCCTAAACAGAGTATGTCTCAGGGATTTGTAATCTTCCCTAAAAAAGGAGATATTGCGACTCCTGGATTCCTGAAAAAATCAGTGGATAGTCTTATCGCGCAGGTAACTTTAGATAATCAGAATGTAGATAAGTCTCTGAATGATTACTTCCACTCTTCCGTAGGAGCAGGAAAAACAGATGTGGATTTGAAATATAAATATCTGTATCCGGGACTTACCAATCCTGTTTCTGCAGGAATTGCAGCACAGTTGATCAATTATGGAAATCCGTTCCTTGTGAAAGGATATCTGCCAAAAGAGTTGAAAGAGATTACTCCGAGTATAGAAAAAGGAATTCTTATTTCTGAATCGGAATATGATAATTTAAAAGCTTTCTATTCTGAAGTATACAGAAATACAGCTCCTGATAAACCGGATTTCAATCAGTCAAAAGCGATCAAGGAATATGTAAGATTGTTAAAGAAATACAATCCAACGATCAAATTCCTGGATAAAGGAGATCTTTATGAGTTACCAATGTCTTATGCAATTGGAATGAGCACAGGATTCGACCTTTCTGAGGAAGAGATCATGGCGAAGTACAAACTTAAAGGATGGAGAAAATCAAAAATTGTTCGTAATGAAACAGTAAGAAACTATTTCCATCACTATAAGGATCTGGCAGAAAGGATGCTGAACCACAGAAATAATCCTGCCGTAAAGATTCAGCAGAACGGACAAACGTTCTATTGGCTTAACGAGTTCTTTACTCCAACTATGGTTCCGACAGAAGCTCCGGAATACACTAAACATTAATTGTTAGTTTTAACATATAAAAAGCAGAAGTCATTTTACTTCTGCTTTTTTATTTGTGCCCCCCAAAAAAAACTCTTTCTTAAGATTTTTTTTCTCCTGATTTAGGATCTTAAATCTCGAGAAAAACCCCCGAATTTTAAATTCATAATGCTGTTTATTTCTCACTTAAGTGTAAAAATATTTTTTTTCATGATTTGGAGATAAAATACAAAGTGCTTTATTATTGGTAGTTATGAATGTGCTTGTAAATCCAAAGTCGTAGAATTACTACAAAAAGTCGTAGAACTACTACAATTTTTTAAATTTATGGTGAAAAGTTTTTTTTAGCGAAAAAGACCTTCTATATTTGCTAAACAATCACTGAATCACAAAATATTACTAACGATTAAAATTTACAAATCATGGCAGAAAGAAATTCAAGAGGGATTTTAAAATTCAACAACGGAGAAGGTCAGAAATTATTAAAAATGAACTACAGCGTATCAAGATCAACTGATGTATCAGGACGTGTAGCTTCAGATCCTTCTAACG
>NZ_JBBGZQ010000041.1:0-21597 GCF_037572595.1 Chryseobacterium sp. MYb328
TGCAATGATAGTCTTGTTTATTCTTTCTGTCATTATTTGTTTAGGATACTTTCAGAGGTAGTAAGTTGGATAGTAACTTCCAGCCTCCAGCTTCCATCTCCAAGCCATTCAAATTCAGTAAAACTACGGTATGACTTCCCTGGAAGTATAATTACCTTTGATTGAGTTACAATTTCATCAAACAATAACTTTAAAGCTAAAACCATGAAAAAATTAAACAGAAAAACGTTAAAAAACATTGCTGGGGAAATTGGTATTGAGATTAATTTACCTCTTCCGGTGGGAATCTGTATCGGAAACCTTATTAGTTTATGCCCACCCAATTCCCACTGCAGGGCAGATGAAAAATGTTATCCGGATATTGCAGGTCCTTGTATCAATGGGATGTGTCCATCAGGATATCAATGCCGTTCCGGTGAATGTGTAAGATAAAATAATTTAAGTAAAAAACCTTTATCAACATTGGATAAAGGTTTTTTATAGCTGTGGCATTTTATCAATATGATAAATATGGTTATTGAAAATAATTTGGAGTTAACTGATTTCCAGTCTTGAAATTATGAATATTTTTGTTTGACTCCGTCGAATCTTCGATTTCAAGATATAAGTATTAGTAAGAAAAATTATTTATTTTCTATCCTTTATTTATTCCAATTACCTTCAATGCGTTAAAAGTCAAAAAGATGTCATCAAAAACAGTAAGTGATTCCACATCATTGAAACCTGCAGGGATCAAATCGTTTTTATTGAATGATAATTCGATGGAGGTATCATAAGAAGCCACAATTCTTACTTTAGAATATCCGTTATAATCTACTCTGAAGCCCTCGAACATACAGTTGCGTTCTGCTTTCTGATACTCTCCGTACTCCTCAAAGCCTGCCATATCTGTTCTCTCATCATCATTGTCATTATGCTCCAGCGATTTCCATGAAGTGTAATTTTTAGGTTCCTTCAGTACATTTCCGTTGGGATCTATAGGAACAAACATTCCCAATGTAAGAGATTTCTTTAAAAAATTAGCATAATTATTCATCAAACTTAATGTCTGAAGGTCAGCATATCCTTCGTGGGCATAATATTCAAGCACGAAAGTAGTCATCGGAATCAGCTTATGAGAAGCATCAGTCGGCATATTTGTTTTTTTCTTTTGGGCCGATAAAAATAGTATTTTTATTTACGTTTCCCAACGCAACATTCGCAATCAAACGGTATTTATACCCATTCTGAATAACAATAAGGAAAGATTGCCATGCATTTTCCGTATCTTCGTCCCATAACAGGAATAATGATAGTGAATACTTCTTTGCAGGATATTGAAGCGGTCCTTGGTTTATACAAAATGGCTTCTGATTTTAAGAAAACTGTATCCGGTGTACAATGGCCGGAATTTGATCAGAACATGATCGAAACTGAAATCAGGGAAAACCGACATTTTAAAATTACAGTAGATGAACAGGTAGCCTGTGTCTGGAGTATTACTTTCGATGATCATCAGGTTTGGGAGGAGAAAAACGATGATCCTGCCATCTATATACACAGAATTGCCACCAATCCTAACTTTCGCGGACAGAAATTTGTAGAACAGATTGTGGAATGGGCAAAACAGTTTGCCCCCAAGAACAACAAATTATACGTAAGGATGGACACTACAGCAGGTAATCAGAGATTAACGGATTACTATGTGAAATGTGGATTCACCTATCTGGGTGACAAGAAAATGACTGATACAGAAGGTCGTCCGGATCATTATCACAATGCTACAATGGGGCTTTTCCAACTGGAAGTGTAAACATTCTGTTATTTACAGACTGGCTGAACATCATTCAATAAAGTGACCAGCATTTTTCCAGGTTCTTCAAAAGGAATCAGATGGGCTGAATTTTCAAACCATATTCCTTTTTTAAAAGGAGCTTTTACATTCTTAAGCCATTGAGCCGTAGGTTCTGATGGAGTGGTATAATCATGCCTGCCCATTAACATGAAAACCGGAATCGGAAATGTTTTAACACTCTTAAAATCTGTATCAAGAAACTCAGAAAGCACTTTTGAAAGGGTAAATAAACTTCCTTTTCCAATAGCTTCTGCATCATTATATGAATATTCCGGGGATAAGAGCGGAGCCTGAAAAAAATACCTGGAATTGTTTCTGTAAGCAGTTAAACCACCATAATATTGAGGCCATTTTCTTGCAATAATAATTCTCTGCCGGGTAATTGGGGTATTTCCCGGATAGGGTGCTATTGAAGCAAGTTCCTTTAAAGCAGTGTCATTTTTCATTCGGGTAGCTTCTTTTACTGCAAAGTCTACACTTAAACGTTCATTATCTATGGTATTGATAATCTGCCCGATTCCAACATAAGCATAGAACAGGTCCGGCCTTTTCAGTGCAGCCTTCATAGAGATAATGGTTCCCCAGCTATGGCCTATAAGAAGAACCTTTTTCTTTTTATACTTTTCTTTAATCAATTCGGCAAGTTCTATAGCATCATCTACATATTGATTAATATTAATTGTATTCTTCAGACTCAGCGTATCATTAGCATTATAGGTCTTACCGGATGCTCTCTGGTCATAATTCACCACCGTGAAATATTCTTCAACAGGTCTCTGAAACATCCACATCACCGGAGCAATAGGAGAGGCCGGACCACCGTGTACAAATAAAATCACAGGATTCTCTTTATTCTGTCCACGAACATATACCCATTGCTTGGCACCACCAATAGTAGCTTTATATCTTTCCTGAATTCCGTTCGGACTTACTATAGAATCAAGATCTTTGATGATTTCTCTTGCTTCACGATATTCATCCCCAGGTTTCTGATTCTGTCCGAACACTACAATTGAAAATAATAAAGCAATAATTGATATAATTGGATGTTTCATGAAGTGTGTCTAAATAAATTGATTATAAGCACTAAGTTAAAAATATCATTTAGATAATAGGCTGGAAAAAATAAAAGTTAGTTCATGAAATTGAAATAACAATACTTATTTTAGTTATCCATTTACAATACTTTTTTTTCAGCATCCAGGAATTCATAAACCGGGAAAGCATCACCTTGATTAGTTAATGCAATAATACAAGAATTAGTTTTCAGATCTCTCCAGATTATGCATCTGAAACCATTCACACCACCTGTATGCATAGCCTGATGGCCTGAAACAAACCAGCCAAAACCATATTCACTGGGTTTTCCATCTTTTAGAATGGGTAATTCATACATAAACTTAGAATTTTCAAGGTTCAATAACTGACGCTTACTTAAAGCCCTGTCAAATTTGTATAGATCCGATGGAGTAGAATAGAGGCTGCCATCACCTACAGTAAGAAGAAAATAATCGTCAGGCTTTTTATTCATGTCATAACCCTTTGCCATTTTAGCATTGGGAATCGTTTCAGCATCATAAATAAACGAATCTTTCATCTTCAAAGGAGTTAGTATTTTATCCTGAATAAATTGTCCATAAGACTGTTTTGATATTTTTGCTATAATCTCTCCAAGTATAATATACCCACTGTTACTATACTCAAATTGGCTTCCCGAAGGAAAATGTAATCCCGACTGCTTTTTCAGAAAGTTCAAGACATCCAGATTGGTAATTTTACCTTTATTTAAAATCAAAACATTTTCATAATCTGCCAAACCTGATGTATGATTCAGTAATTGTCGTATACTTACATTTTGTGCATAATCAGGGAGGTTATCAACATACATACTGGCCTTATCATCATACGATAATAAGTTCTCCTGCTGCAATAACATAATTCCAACTGCAGTAAAAGGTTTCGTAATGGAAGCTACACAGAATGCTGTATTTTTCGTTACCATACTTTTATCTTCAAATCGTTTATAACCCAATGCTGTATCACAAATAATCTTTCCGTTTTTAACAATGAGAACCGTACCATTAAGTTTTCCTTTTCTATAATAGTCAAGAACAATATCTTTTTCAGACTTTTCTTTACAGGAGAAGAAAATTACGGTAATAAAACTATATATTAACAATATCCTGAGCATAGGGCTGATTTTTTAATATACAATATGTCAGACATATACATTAAAAGTTACAAAATTAAACCTGAGCTTCGATATTGGGAAAACAGCAGTTATTATTTTCTGTTGCTATTATAATTCATTCATTTTCAATACTTCATTTTCGATTAATTTTAAAAAGCATATCTTTACAATAACCAAACAAATCACAATAATATGTCAGTAACACCAGAAGGAGCCAGGAAGGCTCAGCTATCTTTATCTGAAAGAGCCCCCGTCGCTCATGCTGTTCTTTCAGGAGCAGAAAATATTTCAAAATACAGTAATGGAGTATGCCACGATGTGGTTGCTTATGCCTTGTATATGAGAGGAGCCAGCATCAGTCCGGATCAGTTGGCAGGATCGGCAGGTCAGAAATGGTTAGAAACCTTCAACTATTCCGGAGGAAAAAAATGGGATGGATATTCACCTATAGCCAAAGGGAAGGCCATTGGTTTCTACAGACCTATTGATAAGACCTGGTTTCACTCAGCCATTACCACAGGAAACGGCAATGAAATCAGATCAGTTAACGGATTTTCATTAGGTTCTGCATGGTCTGTTCCGGTAGATATGAAATGGGTTCTTGGAAAGATCAATTCCGATGGAACGTTTAATTATGACGGAACTAAAATAGAAGTGTACATATCTCCTTTATAACAGATATCAACAAAAATAAAGCCTCTTTAAAGTTGTTTTAAAGAGGCTTTTTTATGTCCATATGAACACGATATTTTTTGCTACGAATGCACTAATTATTCTATTTGTACATTTGTGAACACTCTAATTGTATAGAAATAATCCTTCCAATCGGAAGGATTATTTTTTTGAGAAAAATTCTTTACTCTTACTACCTTTATTAATATTCTGCCCTCATCAGATGAGTAGAGTTGGTATTGAGCTCAATCCCTCTGTCACTGCCAACAATTACAGTTCCTCCAATATTCGCAAGATGATTTCCAAAAGCACAATTGGGTTCAAAAGCAAAGCACATTCCTTCCTGTAGGACTAAATCTCTGCCGGGATTGGGCAGTCTCCCCACATTTCCATATCGGGCAGCTTGTGGCAATATTTCTATCCCCGGAGCAGTCCCAAATCCAATCGGACCATAAGGATTTATACTATGAATCAAAGGATGTACATGCCATCCGCCAGCTTCTAAAAGTGGTCTTTCCATGACATCAACAACTTCTCCAAAAGTTTTTCCCGATTTCAAAACATCAACTCCTGCTTCATAACACGCACTGGCGACAAGGGCTGCACGCTCAAGATTTGGATGAATATCTCCAACTGCCACTGCTGCCTGATGCTGAGTTTCATACATCCCATACAGCGCAAAGATCTCAGATAAAACAATGTCTCCTTCTTTAATGATTCGAGGAGCCTGTGACCGATATTGCCAGGCAGGCGGCCCCCATCCAAAATATTCAGGCCCTGATCCCATTAATATTTCAGCCGTAAACCCTCCCATTGAAATACAGGTTGAAGTAATAGCAGCTGCTACTTCAGCTTCACTTACTCCGGGTTTAACAGTCATCCGCATTGCTTCACTCATTGCTTCCCCAATGTGGGCAGCATGTCTGATTAAAGCCAGTTCTTCATCACTTTTTGGAGCAGTCAGTTTGAAAAAATCCATATAAACGGGCTTTATTTCAGCATTTGGAAAGGCTTCCATGATCCCTTTCCACGTACGATGGGGGAGCGCTCCGTCAAAATAGAAGGGTGGATAAGGCTCCAAACCAATGATTCCAATCTTTGGGGCATTTGAAAGTCCTTTTTCTTTAAGGATATTTCCAATATTGAGCCCGGTCTTACCAACATAGATTTGCTCAGGCTCAATCCATTGCTGATCTCCACGGAGGGAAGCCTGCATATGATCTGCCACCATCATAGAAGCAAAAGTGACAACAATAGGCTTTTCTTCTTTATGAAATATCACAACAGACCCGAGTCTGTCATTGGTAAAATAATGATCCATACAAAACGGGGCAGGTGCCGCAGATTCTCTGTCTCCGTAAATAATAAGGGTATCCAGTTCATTTTTTCTCATGATGATGCGTGCAATATCCCAACGACGATCACGCTCTTTCAATGATAAAGGCAATGGTATTTCCATTTTTGTTTTCATAACTCAATCTTTATTAATTATTAAAGCTTATGCAAAGTAAGTAGATCGGTGATCGAAGAAGATTATCCCAGAAGAAGAATAAATGTGCAATAGGTTTGTTTTATTGGAAAATAAATATCTTCTTTACCCAAAATTCAATTTACGGTATGGAAAGAGTCGGAGATGTTGAAAGTTACAGTATCCCTTATGTGTCTGAGAAAATAGGGCTGCAGAATGTAGAAGGAATTGTGGTAAACAGGGCAGAAGATTCTGTACGAAAGGGATTAACAAATTATCCGCATACTGTGAATGGTTTTATCTGCGCCATCTGTGTAAAAGGGAGGGCAGAACTGAAAATAAATTTTCAGAAAAGACTATTGGAACCCTATACTCTGATGGTTGTACTTCCCGGTTCTATGATGGAACCGATAGAGATATCTGAAGATCTGCATATAGACACTATTTTTTTCGATCTGGATTTTATTTCCAAAGATTCTCTTTCGAGCAACTACCTGTTTTTTCACGAAGTAAGGCAAATACCATGTCTCAGGTTAAATAATGAAGGTTTTGAGATCTTTAGACAACATCATACGAGTATTTCTATGCATTATCATAGAGAAGAAAGCAGGAGTAAGGCAGATATACTTCAATTCCTGTTGTTAGCTCTTTTGGCAGAAGTAAAAGATGTATATAATACGAATGGTAAACAGGGTGAAAAACATACAAGATCAGCAGAATTAACAGCAGTTTTTTTTGATTTATTATACCACCATCATAAAGAAGAAAGAAGTGTTTCCTTTTATGCACAGAAAATGCATCTCACAAGTAAATACCTGACTACAATAATACGTAAACAGACAGGAAAGTCTATATTGGTCTGGATCAATGAAGCGGTTATAGCACAGGCCAAATCTTTATTGAAAACAACCAATCTGTCGGTAATGGAAATTACTGATGTACTAAATTTTACTGAACCGTCACTATTTTGTCGGTTTTTCAAAAGATACACCAGCATGACACCTTCTGCATACAGAGGAAATTAAAATCTGTATCTGGAATTTATTTATGCTTCCATCGTACATTTTGGACATACTCCACTGATGATAAAATTATATTCCTCAGCAATAAAATGCTCCGGTAAGCTAATTTCCGGGATCGCGTTTTCAATACACGTCACAGAATGGCATTTTTTACAGTTAAAATGTACATGGTTATGAAAATGCTGTTCATGAGTACACTTCCCAATGCATTTTGCAAAATTAACCACACCATCCACATTGACAATCCTGTGAATAGCACCTTCATTTTCAAGGCGTTCCAAAACCCTGTAAATCGTAACTCTATTACACAAATCACCTAGATGCTTTTGAATATCAGAATGACTTAAAGCCACCTCTGAGCCATTAATAAGGTTTAAAATTTCAGTTTTGGCATGCGTATTTCTGACTTGTTTCATATTTTAATGCAACAAAGTTGCGTTATTTAGGTTTTTATATTTACATTTGCAACAAAGTTACAATAACAAATTCAAATCCTAATCTTTTATGAAGTCTAAATTTCTTGATGCAGTAGGAATCTCAGCCGCGGTTTTATGCCTGATTCATTGTATTGTTTTCCCTTTATTGCTTATCATTCCTTTGGGAATATCACATAACCCGTATATCGACCTTACATTTCTTTTGATTGGAACCTTTGTGGTATACAGACAAACAAGGCATATGACCAATCATTGGCTGTCAATTTTATTCTGGGGTTCAATTGGGTTAATTGCTGTTTCAATATTAACTGATTTTATATTTGAAATTCATCTGCCATTGATCTATGCAGGAGCTGCGGGGCTGATTACAGCACATTTTATCAATTTAAAAAAACATAAACATTAGGAAAACATGAATAAAAAACTCCCTGTAACGGTTCTCAGTGGTTTTTTAGGCGCTGGAAAAACAACATTACTCAATCATATTTTGCATAATAAGCAAGGATTAAAAGTGGCAGTTATTGTCAATGATATGAGTGAGGTTAATATTGATGCCAGACTGGTTGAAAATCAAAACACTCTTTCAAGAACAGAAGAAAAGCTGGTAGAAATGAGTAATGGATGTATCTGCTGTACATTAAGAGAAGATCTTATGATAGAAGTGGAACGTCTAGCCTATGAAAACCGTTTCGATTATCTTTTGATTGAAAGTACAGGAATCAGTGAACCTATTCCGGTAGCACAAACCTTTACCTATATTGATGAAGAAAGTGGAATTGATCTCTCCCGCTTCAGCTATGTAGACACTATGGTAACTGTAGTGGACGGTTTTAATTTCATGAAAGATTTTTCCTCTAATGAACGATTAATGGATCGCAGTCTTACTGATATTGATGGGGATTACCGTACGATTGTTAACCTTCTTACTGACCAGATAGAGTTTGCCAATGTTATTATTTTGAATAAAACAGACTTGATTGATCCGGATACTCTCGGATTCTTGAAATCTGCAATTAAAAAGCTAAATCCTGAAGCGGATATTCTGGAATCAGAATTCGGTCAAATTGATCCAAAACATATTTTGAATACAGGATTATTTGATTTTGATCAGGCACAATCCTCAGCAGGCTGGCAAAAAGAATTACAATCCGGCCACCACACTCCCGAAACGGAAGAATATGGAATAGGTTCTCTGGTATTTAGAGATAAAAGACCTTTTCATCCTGAGAGACTTTGGAAATATCTCAATCATTATCCTGAAGGCATATTAAGAGCTAAAGGACTTTTCTGGCTGGCATCCAGACCTGATGATGCACTGAATTTTTCTCAGGCAGGAGGCTCATTTCGCCTGGAGAAAGCAGGAGTTTGGTGGAGTAGCATGCCTTTGAACCACAGGGTGCAATATGCTTCTTTTATAGAAAACCAAGCATTTATTGAAAGCAGATGGGATAAAAACTGGGGAGATAGAATGAATGAGTTGGTTTTCATTGGGCAATATCTTAATGAAGAAGAGATCTTACAGGCTCTCAAGGACTGCTTGATTAATGATGATGAAAAAGATTTATTTGATCAGAAAGCAAATTTTGAAGATCCATTTCCTGAACAGATATAAAATTAACTTTTAATTAACGCAACTGAGTTTCATTAAATAAAAATATATCCTAATTTAGGGCTTTATTGATACAATATATGGATAGAAGAAAATTTCTAAAAGGTTCTGCACTGCTTTCAGGGTTATTATCCCTGTCACCCTCTGAACTTTGGAGTTCCAAAAGGAATACTGAACCATCCGGGACCGGAAAAGCAAAGAATATAATATTCATGATCAGTGATGGAATGAGCTTGGGAACTCTTTCTATGGCAGATTTGTATTCCAGAAATATTTTAGGCAAAGAAAGCCATTGGCTCAGTTTATATCGTGAGAAGAAAGTTTCAAGAGCATTAATGGATACAGCCTCTGCCAATTCGATTGTAACAGACTCTGCTGCTGCAAGTTCAGCTTTTGGAGGAGGAATAAGAGTACAAAACGGGGTATTAAATATTGGTGCTAATGGAGAAAAACATATTCCCATATGGCAGAAATATAAAAAAGCAGGTAAAAAATTTGGTTGCGTTACTACTGTTACAGTTACTCATGCTACTCCTGCGGGATTCTGTATCAATTCCGCCAAAAGAAATGCAGAACCTCAGATTGCCGAAATGTATGCAGAACTGGGAATAGATGTTCTGATGGGAGGAGGGGATGAGTTTTTCAACCCTTTAAAAAGAGAGGATCAGAAAGATCTTTATTCTGTCTATAAAAAAAAGAATTATCAGATTCTGAAAAATCATACAGATCTGAAAACAATAAGAAAAGAAGAGAAGATACTAGGAATCTTCAATACAGGAGCTTTACCCTACAGCATTGACAAGGCTAATCTTTCTGAATTTGGGAAAACTCCCAGTTTAGCAGAAATGACAGCAACAGCAATTGATCAGATGAAAGAACATCCGGGAGGCTTTGTTCTTCAGATAGAAGGCGGGAAAGTAGACTGGGCTGCTCACGCCAATGATATAGCCGCATTGATTCATGATCAGCTGGCATTTGATGAAGCTGTGAAAACCGTGATGGATTTTGCTGAAAAAGATGGAAATACCCTAGTGATTATCACTACAGATCATGGGAATGCCAATCCCGGAACCATTTATGGCGCTGATGCCACTAAAAATTTCAATAGTATTTCAAACTATCAATACACCAATGAATACATTCTGAATAAAATTCATAAAGATCATTCCGCTAAAGATATCAAAGACTGGATATTTGAAGCTAATAAGCTTGTTTTAAGTGATAATGAAGCCAAACATTTGCAAAGTTTTTACAATGGGCTTGAAAAAGAAGAAGGGCTTTATAATTATAAAAAATTACCGTTCAAACTTTATTCGGAAATTCAGAAAAGTCGGAATTCTGTAGGCTGGGTCAGTATGGACCACTCAGGAGATTATGTAGAAGTAGCGACCTTTGGACCTGGAAGTCAGCTTTTACAGCCTTACATTAAAAATACGGATCTGCATCATCTAATGCTGAACGCAGTCCCTTTATAAATTTAAAATTTTCATATCATATTTATATTTTTATTTGGTTTTAAAACAGGCTCTCCAAAATGATTTGAAGAGCCTGTTTATTTTGTACGAAATTGTTACCTCGTTTATTGAGAAGACTTTCTGCGGCGTGTAGACACTTTTTTATCCAATTCTTTGATATCCTGTCTCAATTCCCTGAACATTTCCTTGAAATTATAGCTTTCATAATCTCCGGGCTCAAAATCTTCCGGAAAAATTCCTGAAGCATACTGCCAGATCTCTACAATATCTTCAAACGGAATATCGTATGGTTCATAGAAAGAGTTATCTGCACTTACACAAATGGCATTTCCTTTATTCTCCTTAAAACGTTTATACGTAATTCCATCATTCTGGGTAATGAAAACATAGGTCTTACCAGGTTTAAGCTCATCGATTCCCTCTACATATTTTCCTACAATGTATGAACCACTTCTGAATGGAGGCATAGAATCTCCATCTGCTGGAAATGCTCTGTATTTTCCATTATTTAAAAAGGGAAGGGCAATGCGCTGAAGACTTTCAATATATCCCACATCACTATATCCCTCCAGATATCCCATAGAAGCTTTCTGAGGAATGATTTCTATGGTATCATTTCCAAGATCATCCACAGCTACAGGAAGAACAATTCTGTTATCCGGAAGCTTCAGCATATCTTCCGTTGAATATTTCTGAAGGTCTACGGACAGCAACAGATCTATACTGACATGAAAATATTTGGCTATCTTAATAAGAAGCTCCATTGGAGGTTCTGAAATTCCGTTTTCGTATTTAGAATATCTCACCCGGGAGATCGTAAGGTCATCAGCTACGTTTTGCTGAGAAAGTTTTCTCTTGGCTCTCAAAGAGCGTATATTATTTGAAAAAATTGACATTGATAGAAGTATGTCCACAAAAATACAAATTTTACGCCCTGTGGTCAATAATCAGAACAGCATTTACCATAAAATTTAGAGAATTTTATCACTTCTTAACTAAAGCAAGAAAAATCAGCTAATAAAGCACCTGTTTTTTACAGTTGCAGCCTCAGTTTTTACCTTTAAAACCTCATTTTAACAAACATTAAATATTAACCATTAAAAAGTTAATTTACATTGAAAATATTAACTCCAACATTTAAAATTTGAAATATGTTTTTTAAAATTTAGTGAATCAATCAGATACAAACAAAAATGATATACACAATGTTATTCATTTATATTAACGAAATATTAAATAATAAAATTGTTTAATTATTTTATTCAAAATAATATGAGTTTATTATTAATTATCATATATTTGTGATGTATTAATCATATAAAATTTTAATCATGAAAAATTTCAAAAAACTAGACAGAAACGAACTAAAATCAATTTCAGGAGAAGGATTACTTGATCCAATCGGAGGTTTACTAGGAGGTCTAGGAGGCGTTGTTGGTGGCGTTCTTGGAGGAGTAGGTACTATCGTAGGTGGCGTTGTTACCGGAGTAGGTTCTACAGTAGGTGGAGTTATCGGCGGTGTAGGTACTGTTGTAGGAAACGCTTTATGCCAAACACAGTGTGTAGTTAATGGTGTAATCCACATCAAATTATTAGAGTGTGGTTCTACTTGCTAATCAGCAACTCCATTAAAAATTAAAAAAGTATAGCCGCTCTATTCTTAGAGCGGCTTTTTTATTTTTTTATTCTGAATATGATACTAAATATATTACACCTGACAGGTTTTTAAAGCCTGTTAAGTTTTAGGTAAATAAAACAGTCATTTTATAAAGTCAAGCCCTGATTATTTTTTACTTCAGACATTACAAAGGTACTGTGTGTACTTCCTATAGAGTCTACAGAACCCAGCTTATTAAATACAAAATCCTGATAATGTTTCATATCGCGAACCTGAACTTTCAACAGGAAATCAAAATCTCCGGAAATATTGTAACATTCTGCCACTTCTTCAATTTCCAGGATTTCTTTTACAAAATCATAGCCCACAGAGCGGTCATGAATTTTCAATTTAATCTGGCAGAATACCGTAAATCCACGGTTAAGCTTTTCTGCATCCAGAATTGCTGCATATCTTTTTACAAAGCCTTCCTGTTCCAGTCTTTTTACCCTCTCAAAAACAGGAGAAGGTGACAGATTAATTTCCTTAGCAAGTTCTTTAACGGTCAATTTTGCATTGTTCTGAAGCAGTTTCAGCAGTTTTATGTCCTTATCATCAAGTTGTTCCACAGAATATTATTCTTTTATATTTTAAAATCACCCAAATATACAGAATTATATTCTTTAAAAATACAATTTAAAAGCTATATTAACCAAATAAACCCTGTTTAATTGCTAATATATTCTGTTTTAGTAATTTTACACAAAATTAAAATCTTTTATCAGACATACTATTGGTAAAAGATCGTTCTTTACAATCTTCATCAAACAGGAAAGGTTTTACTTAAGGTAGATTAATAGGGAATCGTGTGAGAATCACGAGCTGTCGCGCAACTGTAAGTAACACATCAAAGGTTTCTGTCCTTAGATATCCACTGCCAAAAGCGGGAAGGATGACAGAAACTGTTACAAGTCAGGAGACCTGCCTTTACTGAATTGACAATGCTTTCGCGGTCTGAAGCTTTTGAGTCATACAGATGATCTATTGCAGTACGTTTTATCTCCGGGTGAAACTGTACCAACTGCTTATATCACCTGATCTCAAAAATTTCTATCCCGAACAGCATTCCGAAGCATTCAAAGAGCATTTAAAATAAGTTTAATTTAAAATTTGTAAAAATGCAAACACACATTCTGGGCTATCCGCGTATTGGTAGCAAAAGAGAACTAAAAAAAGCCTGCGAACAGTATTGGTCAGGTAAAATCGTTTTGGAAGAACTTCTTACCGTAGGAAGATCTATCTGCAGCCAGAACTGGAACCTTCAGAAAGAAGCAGGAATCGATCTTATTCCCTGCAATGATTTTTCCTACTACGACCAGGTGCTGGACATGAGCCTTGTGGTAGGAGCTATCCCAACACGTTATCATGAGGTAGCTCTTAAAAAGAACAATTCGGAACTGGATCTTTACTTTGCCATGGCAAGAGGATATCAGAAAGACGGATTGGATATCACTGCGATGGAAATGACGAAGTGGTTTGATACCAATTATCATTATATAGTCCCTGAATTTTATAAAAATCAGCAGTTTAAACTTACCTCAGATAAGATTTTTAATGAATTTGCCGGAGCAAAACAGGCAGGGATCAATGCAAAACCTGTAATTATCGGTTTGGTTTCTTATTTACTTTTAGGAAAGGAAAAAGAAGAAGGATTTGATAAGCTGGATCTTGCCCATAATCTTCTTCCAGTTTATATTGATATCTTATCAAAGTTACAAAGCCAGGGTGCTGAATGGATTCAGTTTGATGAACCTTTCTTAGCCTTAGACCTTACTGAAAAGGCAAAAGAAGCCTATACTTTTGTATATACTGAGCTTAGAAGACAGTTTCCAAAACTTACATTCATTGTAACGACATATTTCGAAGGATTAAAGAACAACCTGTCTCTTGCAGCCTCACTTCCTGTGAATGTACTGCATATTGATCTGATAAGAAACCCTGAGCAGCTTGAAGATGCACTTGATTCTATTCCAGAAAGCCTAAGCTTATCTCTTGGAGTGGTAGATGGCAGAAACATCTGGAAAAATGATTATGAAAAATCTTTATCTATCATCAAAAAAGCAGTTGAAAAATTAGGATCTGAAAGAGTTTTCATCGCTCCTTCATGCTCTCTGCTGCATTCACCATGTGATTTAGATTTTGAAACCGGTCTTCAATCTGAAATCAAAAACTGGCTGGCTTTTGCCAAACAAAAAGTAAAAGAAGTGGTAATCCTTAAAGAGCTGGCTTCGGAAACTTCTGATCATAATATTCTTCTGGATTTTGAAAACAATAAAAAAGCCGCTTCAGACAGAAAAACATCTTTACTGATTCATAATGAAAATGTAAAACTAAGAGCATATTCTATTACAGAGGCAGATTCGCAAAGGAAAAATTCATTCAGTGTCCGTAAAGAGACTCAACAAAAGGCATTACAGCTTCCTTTATTTCCTACGACAACCATCGGGTCATTTCCACAGACTGCTGAAGTAAGAAGCTGGAGAGCAAAATTCAAAAAGGGAGAACTGACTGCCGAGCAATATGATACTTTATTAAAAGAGGAAACCCAAAAAACGATTCGTTGGCAGGAAAGCATCGGAATTGATGTTCTTGTTCATGGTGAGTATGAGCGTAATGATATGGTGGAATATTTCGGAGAGCAATTACAGGGATTTACTTTTACTAAAAACGGTTGGGTACAGAGCTATGGAAGCCGTTCTGTAAAGCCACCAATCATTTTTGGAGATGTCTCAAGGCCTGAACCTATGACGGTGTATTGGTCTCAATATGCGCAATCTCAAACCAATCAATGGGTAAAAGGAATGCTTACAGGACCTGTAACCATCTTACAATGGTCATTTGTACGTGACGACCAGCCCCGTTCCGAAACCTGTAAACAGATTGCTCTGGCGATCCGTGATGAAGTTCAGGATCTGGAAAAAGCAGGAATCAGGATTATTCAGATTGATGAACCGGCTATCCGTGAAGGACTTCCATTGAGAAAAACGGATTGGCAAGATTACCTTAAATGGGCTGTAGAAGCGTTTAAAATCTCAGCAAGTGGAGTAGAAGATGCCACCCAGATCCATACGCATATGTGCTATTCAGAATTTAATGACATAATTAAGAATATTGCAGATATGGATGCTGATGTGATTACGATAGAATGCTCAAGGTCTCAAATGGAACTTTTACATGCTTTTGCAGACTTCAAATATCCTAATGAAATTGGCCCAGGCGTGTATGACATTCACTCTCCGAGAGTTCCTTCCAAGGAAGAAATGACTGAACTGCTGAAAAAAGCTCAGGATGTAATTCCTTCGAACCAACTTTGGGTAAATCCGGATTGTGGTTTGAAAACCAGACATTGGGAAGAAACAGAAAAAGCCTTAATTGCTATGGTTGCAGCTGCTAAAGAGGCTTCTGTAGAATATGCATCTTAACTATTTTCAACCTTATATCAACCAAAAAGCATCCAAGTTGGATGCTTTTATTTTTTTAATTATTTTGAGACTGAAAACATTCACAATTTCAATCTATGATTACATTTAAATTCCTCCCATTACATACATGTTTTCCATAGTAGGAACGGGGCTTCCGCCTTGTTTTTCAAGAGTAATAGCAAACGCCTGCGCTTTTGAAATAGTAGCCAAAGCCGTTTTACTGTCTTTATCTTCAGTATACATTCCTGCATTTACCGGTTTCCCGTCTTCAAGAGCCCAAAGCTGATACTGCATTCCTGTTGGAGCTTTAGGGAGATGCTCACCATTAAGGTATACTTTTTTTGTTTTTCTATCCCAGAAAACCATTGCTTTGGCTTCCTGGTGCTTCTCCACTCCTTTTAACATCACCATCTGCATGTCCGGGTTGGAAAACATATCCAGTTTTCTATCCATTTTTTCCATGGCAGCATCCTGAGATTGTTTTTCTGCTGTCAGTTTTGTCATTTCCTGTTTTGTTGCAGACTGGTTATTCATCCAAACCAAATTCCCGGCTATACTTATAAGGAATAAAACAGATGCTGCAACAGCAAGAGGTTTCCAATTTCTTTTTCCCTGTATCTGTTCCGGATTTTTGATATCTCTGTCATCATTAATTTCCTGAATCTCTGTAGAAAGAGAAGGTTTCTCTTCCTCAATAGGAGACTGTTCCTGTTGGATTTTATTCCAGATTTTAGATTTCAAATCACTTGGAGGTGTTACAGCCTGAGCCGTAGCAAGATGTTCCAAAGTTATTTGTGCCTCTTCAAAAGCAGCCTTTACTTCAGCATTATTCTTCATCACACACTCCAAAATCCCTGCTTCCTCTGGAGAAGCATGGCCAAGAATATAAGATTCTATAATTCCGGATGATATGTATTCTTTTGTGTTCAATTTAATTTATTGATAATCTTTTAGCAAATCTTTTAATTTCATCAATGCATTCCGCATCTTCGTTTTTACCGTTCCCAGGGGGATCTTTAGTTTCTCTGATATCTCATGTTGGGTATATCCCTGATAGTAAGCAAGATTAATAAGTTCTTGTTTATCAACTTCCAGATTTTCAAGCACATTGTTAAACCCAATATAATCTGATGAGTTATTGGTTATTGATAGCTCTGTAGTGTTATATACGAAATCAGGAAGCGATTGGTTTTTAAGCTCGTTCTGGAATCCTTTAGATTTTAAATAATCAATTGCTGTATTTCGGGCAATATTAATCATCCAGGTATAGAACCTTCCTTTAGAAGCATCATATTGATGAATAGAATTCCAAATTTTAACAAAAACATCCTGAATAACTTCTTCAGTGTATTCTTTAGACTGAACAATACGAAGAACAATTCCGTACAACGCACCTGAATAGTGGTCATACAGATAATGAAAACCATTTTCGTTTTTTTCTTTTAATAAAACGATAAGTTCTTCCTCAGAATAGGTTGTTTTAATAGCAATTATTTTTCTATCCAAATGTAATAAAATAAAACAAATACTCAATAAAATCCGAAAAATCTTTTACGTCGTATATAGTTTCAAGAAAATATTTAAAAAATATTAGATATGAAGAGCTTAATATCAAAAACAGTATTGATCTGTTGTATTGCCCTATCAACAGAAACCTATAAGGCACAGGCAGATCATTTTAAAATCAAAAATCCTTATTACTCCCATACCGCCGTAAACCTGTTGAAGGTAAGTAATTCTGAATGGAAAGAGATTTTAAAACCCGAACTCTATGAGGTTGCCAGAGAAGGAGCTACAGAAACAGCATTTACAGGAAAATATTATGAGCTTGATGAAAAGGGAACTTATTATTGTGCCGTATGTGGAAATCCATTGTTTCTTTCCACTTCAAAGTTTGCGACCACTTGTGGCTGGCCTTCATTTTATCAGCCTATTCGTAAAAACAGTGTTATCTACAGAAAAGATACTTCTTACAATATGATTCGAACAGAAGTTCTGTGTGGAAGATGTGATTCTCATTTGGGACATATCTTCGAGGATGGCCCAAAACCGACAGGAAAACGATTCTGCATGAACTCAATCTGTCTTGATTTTATTCCTGTAAAAAAATAACAATCTAATTTACAGTAAGTTAAATAAAATTTCATTTTTTTTCAATCTAAAATAAAACCAATCTCGTAAATGACATTAAAAGCACAAATTAACTATAATTAATTTAAAAAAATATTACAATGAACACACGAACAAAAATCACAGTTTTAGCAATGATAGCTTTATCATTTGCTTTCAGTGGGAAGGTAACTGCACAAATGACGAAAGAAAAAACAGTAATGGTAGGAGGAGCGCCTATGTATCCTTCCAAAAACATTATTGAAAATGCAGTAAACTCTAAAGATCATAAAACTTTAGTTGCAGCGGTAAAAGCTGCAGGATTGGTAGAAACACTTGAAGGAAAAGGACCTTTTACCGTATTGGCTCCTACTGATGCAGCATTTGCAAAACTTCCGAAAGGAACTGTAGAAACTCTTGTAAAGCCTGAAAATAAGGCAATGCTTACAAGTATATTGACATATCATGTGTTACCAGGAAGATACAGTGCTAAAGAAATCTGGGCTGCTGTAAAAGCAGGAAACGGCAAAAGCATGATGAAAACAGTGCAGGGTGAAGAACTTACTTTCTGGACAAAAGGAAAAGATCTTTATATAAAAGATGCGAAAGGAAACAATGCCAAAGTGACAATTGCAGATGTAAATCAGTCCAATGGGGTTATTCATGTTATAGATACGGTTTTGATGCCGTAAAAATGTAGAATCTAAACAGCATATTAGTGTGCTGTTTTTTCTTTTTACCATTATCAAACACTTCAAAAATTAATATTATGAAAAAAACGATTCATGTTTCTAATCAAGGGGTAACTCTGGATACAGGCAGAAGAAACTTTTTAAAACTGAGTGGTGTAGGTCTGGCACTTGCAGGGCTCACTATGATTGGCTGTAATGATGATGATGATTTTCAAATGATGGATAACAGTCCGGTTTTTGATTTAGGAGCCGGAGATATAGGCGTATTAAATTATGCTTATGCTCTTGAGCAGCTTGAGGCTGACTTTTATACCAAAGTGGTGAATAACTTTTACACTGGGATTTCCAGTATTGAAAAAGAGATTTTCACAGATCTTTACCATCATGAGGTAATCCATAGAGATTTTTTTAAAGCAGCTATCACTGGGGTCACTCAAAACGTACTTCCGAAACTTGATTTTCAATATCCCAATGTAAATTTTAATGACAGGAATTCTGTACTGGCCACTGCAAAAGCACTGGAAGATACCGGCGTGGCAGCCTATAATGGTGCCGGGAAATATATTACCAATGCGGCTTATCTTGTTATTGCAGGAAAAATAGTTTCCGTAGAAGCCAGACACGCCTCTGCTATCAGAAACCTTATCAATCCGGGATCTGCTGACTTTTCAGGGGATGATGTGATAGATGCTAATGGTCTTGATCTTGCTAAAGAGCCGAAGGATATCGTAGCCGCAGCAGGAGGATTTATCAAAAACCGCTTTACCTGGAAAGAAAGAGGTATTAATTAAATTATTCATCTTCAAAAACTTGTATTATGAACATTCTTAGACTATTAGACAAGCTTTCTAATGATAAATTTTTCACAACGGAAGCTTCCCGGTTAGAAACCATTACAAATCTATCCCTATTTGGAAAAAAAGCAGCTGTAGCAGCTGTTCCCTTTGGACTTGGTGCACTAATGACTACTCCTGTAAAAGCAGAAAAAACCCATACAACAATGACAGGGACCGCCCTTAAAAGTACTTTAACAGATGCTTTACAACTCGCTTTGGTCCTTGAATACCTGGAAAATGAATATTATGCTTTAGGGCTTTCCACAGCAGGTCTGATTCCGAATTCTGACAGACCGGTTTTTATGCAGATTTCCAAGCATGAATCAGCTCATGTTACCTTTTTAAAGAGCACACTTACTTCTTTGGGAACAACTCCGGGTGCAAAACCAACCTTTGATTTTACAGCAAGTGGAAACTTTTCCCCTTTTACCGATTACAACCAATTTCTCATTCTGGCACAGGCTTTTGAGGATACAGGAGTAAGGGCCTATAAAGGGCAGGCTGGAAATGTTATGTCAAATAAGGCTGTCCTTCAGGCTGCATTACAGATTCATTCTGTGGAAGCCAGGCATGCCTCACAGGTAAGAAGAATGAGAGCCAACAAAGGCTGGATTGAGCTTGCCAATGGAGGAAATATGCCTTCAGCAACTGATCCTGTATATGCAGGAGAAGATAATGTAAATCAGGCAGGATACAATACGGGAATTCTATTTGGAGCCCCTGCCGGGTCTGCAGCCTATGATGAAATTTTGAGCGGAAGTGATGCGCAGGCTATTGCATCATTATTTATTGTATAGTAATATGCAGAAAAAACAAAGTATTTGTATCATAAAAAAGCATCCAATCGGATGCTTTTTAGCTATATAAAGTTATAATCCCATGTGTAAAATAGGATATTCTTTACCCTGACTATCTAATTCGGACCTTTCCAGCACCTGGAATCCTATATGTTGATAGAAACCAACAGCCTGTTCATTTTGTTCATTGACATCTACTTTGGTCACTTTTAAATGATCAATTCCATACTGAATCAGTTTTTTACCAATTCCTTTCCCTCGGTAATCGTTATGAATGAACAGCATTTCAAGATTTCCATTAGCAATTCCCATAAACCCGGTTAAAGTACCACCTTCTTCAAAACCTAGCAAGGTCACATATTCAAAATAGCCGGGAATCTCTTTTTTATAATAATTAAAATCCTCTTCTTTCAGAAAATCGTGGGTATTGAGTACGGAACTTTCCCATATTTTCATTAACTGAGGATAATCAGTCTTTCTTATTTCTCTAATCATAATTGTAAATTTTGAGTAGCAAAAATCGTATTTTCTATATTTGAAACACTGAACCTGGGTTAAAAAATACGTTTCCGTATTCTGCTGAGCGCCTGAGGGGTAATTCCCAGATACGATGCAATATCCTTTAATGGAATAGAATTAAAAGTATTTCCATATTCTGTCATCATTTGTAAATAATACTGTTCCGGAGAGAATTTAATCAGGTTAATATTCCGGATTAAAAGTCTGTTCAGCAATCTGGCAGTCAGATCATCAAAAACTTCTTTCAACCCAGGAATTGCTTCATATAGTTTGACCGCCTGATCCTGATCTATTCTGTATATTACACAGTCTGCGAGGGCCTGGACATTAAAAGTTGACTTTTCCTGTAGGGTAAAGGAGATATTGGATAAAGAAAATGAACCTTCCTTGCAAAACCAGAAAGTCTGCTCTTCCCCTTTATGATTTAAAGTCCAGCAACGGGCTATTCCACTGAAAATAAAATAACTGTATTTCTCCAATTCGCCTTCTTTGATAAGGAATGTGTTCTTTTTAACCAAAATTCTTTCAAAATATTGGTCAAATCGTTTAGAATCAGCTGAATTGAATGTATTGACATCTACATTAAATTCCTTGAATAATTTTTCTAACAGCATAATCTATAATACAGAAATAAGAATAGGAGAGTACAATATACATTTTATCAGGGATATCTTAAACTTGAACGAAACTGTATGAAAATAAAAATGATTTTTTTAATCACAGATGGCACAGATTTTCACAGATGATTATGTATCTGTCTTTCTTACTCTGAAAATTGACATTTTTTTTTGTTTAATTATAACAACAATATTTAAAACCCACACTACACTGATTATCAATTAAATAAAATATATTTT
>NZ_JBBGZQ010000042.1:0-20718 GCF_037572595.1 Chryseobacterium sp. MYb328
GAAGCACTCTCTTCTGTCAGTGGCGCTCCATATTTGCGAGTGCAAAAGTAAAACTTTATTTTGATTTGACCAAATGTTTTGAAAGAAAATTTTAAAGTTTTTTGATAACCTTAATTCCTTTCCAAAACCCTCAATCTCTCTACTCCCGCGCTCCCTTAATTGGGACTGCAAAGATACAAACTTTATTTTAACCCGCAACTTTTTAAAGTAAAAAGTGAAAGTTTTTTTTCGCCTGTCTCTTTCGTAGTATATAATGTTTCTGCTTATCTAAAAGCTCTCCTGCGCTTACTGAATCTCTTTCGTTTTTCAGTGGGGCAAAGATAGAGACTTCTCCTTTACCACGCAAACTTATTTAACATAAAGTTTACATTAAAGTAACATACTACCCTTAAAGTTCTGATTAGTTGAGAGAAAAATTTTAAACATTTGTTTGGGGATTGGCGTGGAGAGATGCCGGGTGGCAGGAAAAGGGGGAAATACAGATGTTTTGTTGGGATATGAGGGATATAAATGATAGGTAATGGAAGGTATACATTATATATAGTAAAGATAAGTTTTCAAAAATGGTTTGAAATAGGTTTTGGCTAAAGCCAATGGAGGGGCTTTGTTTTATATAAACGGACTAAAGCCTGTTTCTATTGATGGAATGGTAGGGAAAGGAAAGTATATATATTATATAGTAGAAAAATTAAAGTTGACTTTGGTGGATGCTTTATTAATATTGAAATAATGTTGTTGAGATCCTTACAGGATGACAAAAATGATGGATTAGCGAGGTGTTAGCAATAGAGTTGCAACACAATGTATAATATTAAATGTGGTTTTACAGGAAAGACAGGAAGATGAAAGATTATATTTATTATTTTTTACCACAGATAACACAGATTTTCACAGAACTTTCATAGAGCAGAAATGACTAGATTACCACCCCGTCAAAAATTCTTTGAATTTTTGACACCCCTCCAAAGGATGGGAATGATAGAAGCCATCACTTATGGATAATAGGTAAGGATATTAATAGATGCCAATCTATTATCTATTATTTATTCATCATTTATAAAGTGGTCCCCTACCCTAGCCCCGATAGAAACGGTTACCCCGCAGCATGGAGTGGAGTGCCGGGGGCCTGAGCATGGTGGGCGATGGCGCGAGGAGTAAGAGTGGATAGCGGGAAATAGCTCCTGAAAAATGGAACACGTGGAGATTTGAAAATGAGAGAAAAAGCTTAAGGTATGAGAGTTTCAGTATTTTCATGGAGAGGATAAGTAGAAAAATTTTGATGAAATAATTATATAGTATATATGTGATATAACACACATTGGTGTTTATTTATATGCAGAGACTGTTCGAAATCCGTACGTTCAAATGATGACTCTCAGGCATCTTGATAACCCGAACCTAACTGCAAATTTGAAAGAATTCATTTTTTTGCTGAAGTCATTACACATTTTCTATTTTGTTATTTCTTAAAAAAGGGGTTCTGAGTGAATATAAGTCATAAATACAGTGACTTTTTACCTTGTCATTAATTAATTGATCCTTATCTGTTAAGACAATAAAACTAGTATTTATTTTTTCTCAAATGATAGTACTATTTTTGTTAAATTTGCCGTTTTACATAGAAACGTAAGAATATTTTATTTTTTTATATATTTTTTAAAAAACTGCATACTTTTTGTTTGTGCTAATTGCCTGAAGAAACGAATGATGTTAAACAACAACTCTAAAAAACACTATTTTTTATTATTTTTCCTTACTTTCACTAGCTTGGTATGTGCTCAAAACAAGGCCAGCGGTAAAATTGTTGATGCCAAAAACAACAAAGATGTAAGCAAAGTTGATATTTTTATTAATGATGACAAGACCCCATCTCTTACAACGACCTCGGGAAATTTCAGTATACAATCTGACAGCATTATCCAGAGACTGAGATTTTCAAGAAAGAATTATACTCCAGAAATTTTTGACGTTACCCCTGAAAATGCTGAAAATATTTTTGTTCAGCTTTCCCAAGCTAAGGTAAGTAATATTCAGGAAGTGGTTATTCAGGCTGGAAAACCTAAATATAAAAGCAAAAAAGAAAACCCTGCTTATGCTATTATGCAAAAAGTATGGGCTCAAAAAAGAAATAATGGTCTGGAGAAATTTGATACTTATTCTTACAAAGAATATGAAAAAACCCAATTTGACCTTAATAATATAGACAGCAGCTTTATGAAGAAGAAAATCTTCAATAAGCTGGACTTCATTTTTAATTATGCTGATTCTACTGCAAGTGGAAGGCTTGGACTTCCTATCTTTCTGAATGAGGCTGTTTATGAAAATTATGGTCGGAACAAACCCGATAAAGACACAAAAAGAACTTTGGTAGCTCAAAAGACTTCAGGTTTTCAGGATAACCAGGTTATTACTGTTTCGGCGAAAAACCTGTACAGGGATATTAATATTTATGATAATACTTTAAATTATTTTGATATTGGATTTCAAAGTCCGGCAGGAACAGATGGATTCGGGACTTATGACTATAATCTTGTAGACACTATTGCGATCCATGGAGAGAAGGCTTTTCAAATAAGATATCAGCCTAAACGTAAAGACGTATTGGCATTCCAGGGAAATCTTTATATAGATACGGATACATATGCTGTTTTGGGAGCTACTTTAAGATCAACACAAAAAATCAATGTTAATTTCGTCAACAGTGTTTATACTCAACTGGAGTATGACAATCCGGATGAAACAACATTCCTTCCTAAAAAACTGATCACAGAAGTTGAGATGAGTCCTTTTTCAAAGAAGAAAGGATCTAAGAGTATTATCGCTAAAAAATCTGTTGACTATTCTAATTATGAATTCAACATCCCACTCGATCCTAAAGTTTTCAAAAGAAAAGAGGAGGAATACGAGGATAAATTTACAGATAAAGATGATGCTTACTGGACTAAGGCAAGACCTGATACCTTATCAAAATCCGAACAAGGGGTTTATAAAATGTTGGATCAGCTGCAGCAGACTCCTAAGTTCAACCGAATGGTAAAGCTGTTTGAAACTCTTGGTTCCCGTTATTATAATGCGTTTAAAGGAGTAGATTTTGGTCCTATTTTCTCTGTATATGGAAGAAATGAAGTGGAAGGGGACAGAATAAGAATTGGAGCAAGATCATATTTTGGATTGAATGATCCCTGGAGGGTTCAGTTCTATACGGCTTATGGATTTAAAGATCAGCAGGTAAAATATGGAGCTGAAGCACGATATATGTTCAACAGGCTTAACCGATTTATGATTGGAGCCGGAACCAGCAGAGATATTGTTCAGCTTGGAGGCCAGCTTACATCCGGTGACGGAGTGGCATCACGTTCTTTATCTTCAAGCACATTTTTTGCCAGAGGAGAGAATATTTCTTTGAGTTCTGTAAATCAAACGAGTGTTTTTGCTGCTATTGAGCCTTGGAAAAATGTACAGATCAGAGTGGATGGAGTAATGCAAAGTATTAAATCTGCTATTCCTGAGAAGTTCAACCTTATGTATTATCAAGGGGATGGGCAATTAAGAAAAACAGTCAATGATTCTCATGTTACAATCAGCTTAATTGCAAAACCTGGAGCGAAATTTTCTCAAACCGGAATCGATCGATATCAGGCAAAAAATCTTGCCCCTACTATTGTTTTAAGATATACCAGAGGTATTGAAGGGTTATTCAATGCCGATTTCAACTATGATAAGCTTCAGTTTATGTTCTATAAGCCGTTTTTGATTGGAACATTAGGAAAAACGATTGTCAGTTTTGAAGCAGGAAAGAATTTTAATACGGTTCCTTTGGCTTTACAGAATATTATTCCTGCTAACCTTTCTTATGGTTTAGCCCCGAATACATTCTCACAATTGAATTATTATGAATTTGTAGCAGATGCTTATACTACCCTTCATTTGGAGCATCATTTTAATGGTAAAATATTGTCTTACATTCCATTAATCAAAAAGTTAAAGTTCAGGGAGGTAGCATTCATCAGAGCAGCTTATGGATCTTTGAGCGATGCTTCTAAGGCAATAAATGTAGAAGGATTTAAATATTCTGCTCCCAATGAACATATTTATTATGAATATGGATTTGGAATCGAAAACATCGGGATTGGTAATCTTAGATTATTCAGAGTAGATTTTAACTGGAGAGGAAATTATCTTGACAGACCTGATATTTCAAAATTTGGTATCAAGGCTGGTCTCCAGGTAGGATTCTAAAGAGAAAAAACGATTTATAACATACAATGGGGCGGCTTCTTTGAGCCGCCCCATTGTATTATCAAGGTTTATTACGAGCAATTACAAAACTCTTCTATAGCATTCAAGCAATACTGCTGCTGCCATGGGCTCAGTCTGCACCATTCGGCACAAGTCGTTATCATGTAACCAGGACATGTATAATCATTCCCGCCTCCAATTGATTTCAATTGATTTTTAGTAAATTTTCTAAGGTTTGTCATGTAATAATTACAAAGAATTAGCATGTACAAGCTTCTTCTACATCAAGCAAACAGCGCATTTTCTGCTGTGGAGTCAACCCACACCATAAGTCGCATGATGTAATTGGCTTTGCTGGGCATAGTACACCCCCACCGTTAATTGTTTTCAGACTCTTTTTTGTTAATTTTTTTAAATTTTTCATAGTTATTTAGTTTTAATTTGCAGCCTGCTCTGTATACTTTTCGGTATCTGCAGCGGACTTGTTATCTGATCTTTAGCAAATATATAAATATTTCACACCTACTGGAATATTTATTAAAAATTTAACAGTTGGGATACAAACAAAAAAAATCCTCAGCAAATGCTGAGGATTTAATTTTTATAAAACGCTTAAAAATTATGCGTTTGGTTCTACAGATACAAAAGATCTGTTGTTTGCTTTCTTTCTGAAAACTACTTTACCATCTACTAATGCAAACAAAGTGTGGTCTTTACCGATACCAACATTATCACCTGGGTGGTGTTGAGTACCTCTTTGTCTAACAATAATATTTCCGGCAATAGCTGCTTGTCCTCCGAAAATCTTCACACCTAATCTCTTAGAGTGAGACTCTCTACCGTTCTTGGAACTACCGACTCCTTTCTTGTGTGCCATTTTATTACTGGATTATTTGTTAAGTGCTTTAAATTGATCAATATTCTTAATGATAGCAGCATCTACTTCTTCATGAGTAAGAATATTCTTTTCTAATTCAACTTTAACTGCTTTACCTAAAGTAATTAAAGTTTCTCTGTTCTCTTTAGACTGAGACAAGTTGTTTTTCTTTAAGTGATAGTTCAATTCGTGATCTTCACCAAAGTTAACAGTTGCATGGTCAGAAAGAACTTCAGACTTTACAGTTTCTTTTTTAGCTGCTTTTTTAGCTCCGCCTTCAAATCCTGTAATACCTGTGATTACGATTTGAGTTAAAGATTGTCTGTGACCGTTTTTCACTTGGTAACCTTTTCTTCTTTTCTTTTTGAAAATGATTACTTTATCAGCTTTTACATGGTCAAGGATCTCTGCTTCCACAGTGATTCCGCTTACAGCTGGGGCGCCTACAGTGATTGCTCCGTTTACAGTAAGAAGAACTTTATCGAAAGAAACTTTTCCTCCTTTATCTCCTTTTAAACGGTTCACAAACAACTTTTGGTCTTGCTCAACTTTATATTGAAGCCCTGCTATTTCTACAATTGCAAACATTGTTTATAAATTTTTAGTTATTTCGAGGTGCAAATATACAAATAAAATTCTAAACAGCTTACAATCAAAGCAATGTTTTTTATTGAAAAAATCTATTCACTATGTTTTGAATAATTTTTAACGATAATGTGCTCATATATAAAAGATAATTTCTTACCTTCGTTTTACCAACTAAATAATTATATGAAAAGAAACTTTAACCTCTGCTTAATAGCAGGCGCCATTGCTGCAACATTCCTTACAGCATGTAGTGATGACAAAATGGAAGATACTGTTCTTCCTCAACAGGAAAGCTCCAGTGCAAAAATTGAACAACCCGGAGCCGTTGAAAAAAACTGTGCATATGTAGACAATAACTGGAGCTCCAATTCTGTTTTATTGACCGGACTTCAGAACTCCACAGACACTAATTTCATGAATGCTCAGATGACTAAAATTGCAAGTTTATGGGGAAGAAGCAATCCTACTCTACGATTTGTGAATGATGCATCTAATTTCAATTCAACCTACAATGCAATTTCTTATTCTACAGGAAAGATCTATTATGGTTATGCTATCTATTATGATGCAAAAGCAAAAGGCGGAGATATTGTGAATGCAATGATTCTTGCTCATGAGTACGGACATCAGTTACAGTATATCTTTGGACTTCCTTCAGTAAACGAAAATACAGCAAGACCTAATGAGCTTGAAGCTGATGGTTTTGCAGGATATTACTTAAGAAGACCTAACGGTTACAATAAGACAAGTTTCCCAGAAATTGCTGCCGCTTACGAGTTTGCACAAAGCATTGGAGATTACCAAACCAATAGCCCGGGACACCATGGAACTCCTGCACAAAGAAGATCAGCTGTTCGTTTAGGTTTCCTTTTAGGGCAATATGACCTTAATGCATCCAACTTTGATTATAATTTCTTCTATTACTACCAGGGAGTTCTTAACGGAACTTATAAAATGGCTAAGAATAAGATAAATCCAGAGATTGATGCTTACATGAGCCAATATATAGATGAACTAAGAAAAATTCAGTCCGGAGAAATTTCTGCGGAAGAATTTAAACATCTTCAATAAAAGAAACATTCATTTTTAGCATATTTAAGAAAGGAGGCAGGCAATTTAAGTTCTGCCTCTTTTATTTGACTTGAAAAATAACAAAAGTTTTATTTACTTTTGACCCATATCTATCCTAATGAACAGAGATCTCTATATTGACTTCGCCAAAGGACTGGCTACCCTATCCATTATCTTTATCCACACGGCTTTCTGGTCGGGACAGTTCTATATTCCGGCAGAAGTAAGAGTGTTTTCCCTTGTTTTTGATGTCGCCTTATTTTATGCATTGAGCGGAATTACTTCAGGAGCCAATATTGAGAAAACATTTTACAGGTTACTCAAATTACAGATCACCTATATGATTTTTGTAACATTTCTGTTCCTCTTAGATTACTTCTTTAAGGTCTTTGGACTGACATTCTTTTCCTTGGAATGGCTACAGAATTTTTATTCAACCTTCGGTTCCAAATACTCTACCACCAGTATTTCTGCAATTCCACAATGGCAAAACCTAGGAAACTGGTATCTGCATCAATATACTAATGCTGACACTTTTCCAGTTGTTATGGGGAGCTTTTGGTACCTCAAAGTCTATTATATTCTTACTGTTTTGGGGGTACTAATCTTAAGATTTTTTCCAAAACATATCAATTGGTTTATTGGACTCTGTATTGGCCTGACCTTATTATTCAATATATTCCCAGAATATTATCCGACAGGACAAGTGGGCTACGTTGCCTTTTATATGGCCGTTTTTTTAATTGGGAACAGAATGCGCGGAAAAAAGATCCCAAACAAGTTTATTCCTGTATTATATGCATTTGTTGCTTTGGCTTTAACATGGATGTTCTGGTATCATGGAAATGAAATTTTTTACAAAATCAATAAAAATAAATTTCCACCACAGATTCCTTATATCATTTGGGCTCAATTTTCTCTGGTTACCTTATTTGTTCTTTATAACAGATTAAAGATTACTAAGGAAAACTTTATCACTTACATTGGTAAAAATGCTATTTTCTTCTATTTTGCACAGGGGATAAGTTCGTCTTTAGTATATTTTTTCGTCGTTCCACTGAAAGAAAACATGTCATGGTGGGTTTTGATGATTATTATTTATGTTATTAATATCCTTCTGGCATTCGTTATTTCTGCAGGACTGAAAAAAATAGATACTTTAGGATGGAATATCCTTGAATTTTTCAGAAAGAAAACAGCTATTAAAAACTGATCTTCTTACTGAAACTGCCTGAAAGATCAATTTTAAGACCCAAAGTGAAAACACTCTTTTCTCTTTCTCCATTTGACGTTTTTCCCATAGAAAATCTTTGTTCACTATAAATTTGAGCAAATTTAAAAGGGAAATAGGAAAAACCTACAATAATATCATTCTTTTTAAATCCTGGATCAAGGCTATATTGTACTGAAGTGTCTTCTATAGATTTTAGCTCCGGAACATACAGATTATACCCTGCCAAAACAGAAAACTTCTGGAATTTATATTTCCCGAAAACTTCTAATCCTTTGGCATTAAAAACGGTTGTAAAAGGGAATGTCCCTACGTTAGGATCGAGATAAGACCCCTGAGAAAAATCACCGTTTTTCTGCAGCACACCAACAATACTAAAATCTATAGTCTGCCCAATGTATTTAGTTCCTAAAGAAAAATAAGTAGGTTGGCCTGTAAGACCAATAATTCTTCCGGCAGTCACAAGGTTATCACTAAGCAAGACCCTATTATAAGCTGCCCCGGCAAAAAACCCTTCTTTTATCTCATATTGAAGAGAAGCTCCGAATCCATCAATAAATTTACCGTTGTTTCCGCCTCTCGCCTGAATCTGCCCACCCAAATAAAAGGGTCCAAAATGATTCCGGTAAATAACAGCCTGGTCTGCCCGGCCAGTTCCTGTTTCTCCACCGTCTGTTCCACCAATAAACGTTGCTGATGCTCTTGATCCAAAAACATTGAACTTATCAGTATAAGCAGTAATATCCCGATAAACACTCCATTGTTTTCCGATGGTAAGGGTTCCGAATTTACCTAAATCCAATCCCAGATACCCAAGACGATTTCCAAAAACCTGTTGTTTCTGTGCAGACTCTACGCTAAGAAAACCACCTGACAAATTGCCGTCTACATTAAAAGAGGTGCCTCCTTTAAACATATTCAACTGAATTTCACCCCCTGCAATGATTCCAAAATCATGTTTTTTAATATTCACTTCCAATCCAATTCTGGAAGCATTTTCCTGAAGCTCCAGCTTATTATCGTATACCGCCAGATGTCCGCGAAGGCTTGCATAAGGCTTTAGCAAAATTTCCAGTGAATCTTTTTCCTGTGCCTGCATCTTCCCTCCCCCTATGAAAAGCAATAAATATCCTATTGACCAACAGAACTGTCTACTTATATCCATTCAAATGATTATCTGATTATTAGTTTCGTTATTAGACAGTAATTTAAGAAAAAATACAATACTCTAACGGCTCTGCTTTTTATAAATACTATATAAAACACGCTCCTCATTAAACAAAACCCAACAGAATAGAAATTCTACCCTATCAAAAGCACCGAATATGCCTAATTTGTTTTAAATTTACAAAAATTTAAAACATGTTTAAGTTGAAACTCCCTACCGATCCAAGGTGGGCAAACATTGCAGAAGGAAACATCGAAGAAATTTTAACAGATCATGCGTGGTGCGAACAAAAAGCTGCTACCAATGCCATTGGTCTGATCACAATGCTTCCTGAATATCCGGAAATCGTTACAGAGCTTCTTGCCATTGCTCAGGAAGAACTTGATCATTTCAACCAGGTTCATGAAATCATTAAAAAGAGAGGCTACAAGTTCGGAAGAGCAAGAAAGGATGACTATGTGAATGAGCTGGCAAAGTTTATTATCCAGGGAAGCAGAGAAGATCTTATTGTGGACAAAATGCTTTTTGCAGCAATGATTGAGGCCAGAAGCTGTGAGAGATTCAAAGTTCTTACAGAAAACATCAAGGATGAAGAACTTAAAGTCTTCTACAGGGAGCTTATGATCTCTGAGGCTAACCATTATACAACTTTCATTGCATTTGCAAGACAACTTGGTGATCCTGAAAGGGTAAATGAGCGATGGGAAGCATGGCTGGAATATGAAGCCAATATTATTAAATCCTACGGAAATAAAGAAACCATACACGGTTAACCTATAAACAGTAAAGAATAAACGTTGAAGAAACCTAGCTTTGAAAGTATTGCCAATCTATTCCTGAAAAACTTTTTTCAGGGGCTGGTTATTATTGGCCCAATCGGACTCACAATTTTCGTGATCTGGTATATTGTAAGCGCTATAGACAACCTTGTTCCTTCGCTGGCAAAGCAGGTTCCGGGGCTTGTTTTCGTTTCAATCATATTACTTACTGCTATTTTAGGCTTTCTGGGAAATAAATTTGTGGTAGGAAGGTTCTTTTTCGACACCATGGACAGTTTACTGGAAAAAACACCGGGAGTAAAACATATTTACACTCCTACCAAGGACGTCATGTCCTCTTTTGTGGGCGACAAGAAAAAATTCAACGATCCTGTATGGGTAAAAACGAACGAAAATCCGGAAATCTGGAGAATCGGTTTTTTAACCCAGAAAGAAATGTCGGACGTTGACAAGCATAATTACGTTGCGGTATATTTACCCCATTCATACGCAATTTCAGGCTGGGTAATTGTTACTGAAGAAAAAAATATCAAACCTGTAGTGGGGATGACTGCTGCTTCGGCTATGAAGTTTGCAGTAAGCGGCGGTGTTGCCGGATTCCATTCTGATGAAAATATATTTAAAGCACCGGAATAGCCTCTATTCCGCTTTAGATATACATTGATGAATTTGAAAATTATTTTCAAACCGATTTTTCTTTTACACACAATTTAAAAACATACCAACCCATGAATTTACCGTACGCGGAACCTTTCCGCATTAAAATGGTGGAAGAAATCTACCAATCCACAAGAGCTGAAAGGGAACAATGGCTTAAAGAAGCTAATTACAATCTTTTCAACTTGAAATCTTCACACGTTTATATTGACCTTTTAACAGATTCCGGAACCGGAGCAATGTCTGACAGACAATGGGCAGCATTGATGACCGGCGACGAAAGCTATGCAGGATCCCGTTCATTTGAGCAGCTTCAGAATACTGTTGAAAGAATTACCGGATTCAAATACCTATTGCCAACTCACCAGGGAAGAGCTGCTGAAAATGTGCTTTTTTCTGTATTGGTAAAAGAAGGTGATATAGTTCCCGGAAACTCTCATTTTGATACCACAAAAGGACATATTGAGTTCAGAAAAGCACACGCAATTGACTGTACAATTGATGAAGCTTTTGACATTAATGATCTTCACCCCTTCAAAGGGAATATCAACCTTGAAAAACTGGAGGCAGTTTATAAAAGTCATCCAAAGGAAAGTATTCCGTTCTGCCTAATCACTATTACTTGTAATTCTTCAGGAGGGCAACCTGTTTCTTTAGAAAACATGAAAGCGGTAAAAGCCCTTTCCGACCAATACGGAATTCCTGTATTCTTTGATTCCGCAAGATTTGCAGAAAATGCTTACTTCATTAAAAAAAGAGAACAGGGACAGGAAAACAGAAGCATCAAAGAGATCTGCAAAGAAATTTTCTCTTATGGTGACGGAATGACCATGAGTTCTAAAAAGGACGGATTGGTAAACATCGGTGGATTTATCGCTTTAAATAGCGAGGAAATCTTCAGAAAAGCATCCAGCTTCACCATCATTTATGAAGGGTTTATTACTTATGGGGGAATGGCAGGGAGAGACATGGCAGCTTTGGCTGTAGGACTTGATGAAGCTACAGAATTTGCTTATCTGGAAAGCAGAATTTCCCAGGTTGAATACCTTGGAAACAAACTGATCGAATACGGAATTCCGGTTCAGAAGCCAATTGGAGGACACGCCGTCTTCATTGACTCTTTGAATTTCCTTCCCAATGTTTCCCGTGAGGAATATCCGGCTCAGACATTAGGCCTTGAGATTTATAAGGAAGCCGGAATCAGAACGGTAGAGATTGGAACTTTACTGGCAGACAGAGATCCTGAAACCAGACAAAACCGCTATCCTAAATTGGAATTGGTACGTCTGGCGATTCCTAGAAGGACTTATACTAATAATCATATGGATTATATTGCTGCTGCAATAAAGAATGTATATGAAAGACGTGAAGAAATTGCAAAAGGGTATAAAATTACCTGGGAGCCGGAAATATTAAGACATTTTACTGTTCAGCTTGAAAAAGCATAAAAACTAAAACCGGAAATAAATTCCGGTTTTTTTATGGTCATTTCTTACTCTAATATTTTACTCAATATTTCTTATGCTTTTCATCTATTTTTTTGAAATTTAAGAATCAATTTAATTTATTTTTTAAAAATAATGAATGTTTTTAATTTACTTTTGTACTGAAAAAGTAATCTAAACACCAACCTGAAAAAATCCATTATTCCGAACATGAACAAAATTGCTGTCGTGGGCGCCGGTATTTCCGGCTTAAGCATGGCGAATTATCTCGAAAAGCACAACTTTGATTACCATATTTACGAAAGAAGAAAAAAAGAAGATCTTGCCGGCCATGGCTTTCTTATTCCACAGGAGGGCATAGAATATCTTACTCAGATCATTGACCGCTCGCTTCTTTTTGCACATGGTAGCTTTCTGAAAAAATACATACAATATTCCCATACAGGCAAAAAACTAGCAGAAAAGGACCTCAGTAATGTGTTTGCCATTTCAAGACACGCACTCATTCAGCTTCTGTCTGAAAAAATTTGTCCTGAAAAAATAACATACAATACTACTGTAATTCCCTGTGAAACAGAAAAAGGAAAACTTAAGAATGCTGACGGAACTGATATAGAAGCTGATATCACCATTGTTTCGGATGGCTCAAAAAGCCGGATCAGAAGAAGTCTTTTTAAGGATGAAAAGATGAGACAGGTAAGGGAAAATGAAGTGGTTAATATTATTACAGACAAAGAAATTGCTGCTTCTATCGAGAATGATTTCATGAAGTTTCATCACGATCAGGGCGGCCTTACTTTTGGAATCCTTAAGCTTTCCCATGATACAATTCTTTGGTATTCCCAATTCGATAATGAAAAGTATAAGATCAACGAATGTACTGCTGACCATTTAAAAAATTATATGCTTGACGTTTTTGCAGACTGGTGTCCTTTAGTTTCATCAATTATCAAAAAATCAAGCTACAAGAATGTACACTTATGGTGTGTTTATGAATTGGAAAACCTCAACCCTTTTTACAAAGATAACACAGTATTCATAGGCGACGCAGCACATCCGCTCATTCCATTTACGAGCCAGGGAGTAACCTCAGCACTGAAGGATTCTTACACACTGACTAAATACTTAGTTGAAGAGACTGATATTACAGCAGCTTTTTATAAATATGAGTCGGAAAGAAAGCCTGAAATAGAAACTCACATTCATAATGGCAGAATACTATTGAATCAGTTTCTACTTCCAACAGACCAACAAACAGACAATATTTTACCCATATCATACAAATAAAAAATGTTTACCAATAACGATATCAACTTCGAAGCCCTAAAAAGAAAAGCCTACAACGGAAGATGGGCAACCCTGGAAGACGGAATTATTCCTCTAACAGCTGCTGATCCTGACTTCAGAACTGCCCCGGAAATAGAGCAGGGAATTATTGAATATATCAGAGACGGTTATCTTAGCTATGGCCCATTTTCCGGACTTCCGGAGTTTAAGAAAAGTGTTGCTGATCATTTTAATCAGGAAAAACATGGAACTTTTTCTCCAGAAAACATTCTTGCTGTAAACAGTGCTGCGCAGGGAATGTTCCTGATCGCCAAATATGTTTTAAACTCTGGTGATGAAGCTATTATTCTGGATCCTGTAGATTTTTTATTTAAAAAGTCAGTAGAAACAGCCGGTGGAACAGTAAAACTATGCCCGGTTGATACCAAAACCGGAGAAATTGATTTTGAAAAAATGGTTTCTTTAATCAATCCCAACACTAAACTGATCAGTATCTGTAATCCACATAACCCGCTGGGAAAAGTATACTCTAAAGAAACACTGAAAAAGGTTTCTGAGATTGCTTCTGCTCATGATTTGTGGGTAATGAGTGATGAGATCTGGAGTGATATTATTTATGACAACAGAGATTTCCATACCTATTCATCAGTTTCTGAAGAGGCTAAAAGAAAAAGCTTTACGGTGTATGGATTTTCAAAATCATTTGGGATTGCTGGATTGAGAATTGGTGCTGTTTTATGTAATGATCAGGAAATTCTTGAAGATTTTACGGAGCAATCCAATTTCAATTCTACCATAGAAGGAGTATCTACTTTATCACAAATTGCGGGAAGTGTAGCATTGGAAAAAGCCAAACCGTGGTATAAAGAATTTTTAAATCATTTACAGCAAAATAGAGATCTTGCATTCCAGCTCTTAAGCGGTTCAGGACTTGTGACCCCCAGCCTGCCTGAAGCCACTTTTGTATTATTTCCGAAGATTGAAAACGGAATGTCCAGCGATCAGTTTGCACAACATGTTCTACAACAGGGAAAAGTAGCGATTGTTCCTGGCTCAGAAAGATGGTTTGGAAAAGGAGCTGAAGGACATATAAGAATCTGCTTTTCCACTTCACAGGAAATTTTAGAAGAAGGGATTAAGCGAATCATTACCAGCTTTTAATGTTTAAAATTTTCATTAAATTAAACATTTTAACTATTATTTTACTTTATTTTAACATATACGGTATTAAATTAAGACATTCATAACAAATAATAAATTTAAGTATTGATTTAAGAATAAATATTGATAATTTTGAGCTAGCCATCACTCAAAATTATCAATATGAAGATAAAATACATAAGCATTATTTTTCTTACTGCTTCTTCTCTATCCTATGCACAACAGGTAAGAGACACTATTACAAAGGAATCAAAAATAGACGAAGTAGCCATTACCGGAAGCCGGAACAAAAAAAGAACTGTTGTCAACACTCCTGTTCCTATTGATATTATAGACATCAAACAGGTAAGCCAGTCTACAGGACAGGTAGAAATAAACCAGCTTTTACAGTTCTCAGCACCTTCCTTTAACTCCAACAAACAATCAGGATCAGATGGTGCTGACGCCGTAGATCCGGCAACATTAAGAGGGCTTGGCCCGGATCAGACTCTTCTTCTCCTTAATGGAAAAAGATACCATCAGTCTTCGTTGATCAATCTTTTCGGAACGAAAGGAAGAGGAAATACAGGGTATGATATGAATACAATCCCCATTGGAGCAATTAAAAGAGTAGAAGTTCTGCGTGATGGAGCTTCAGCTCAATATGGTTCGGATGCAATTGCCGGGGTCATCAATGTTATTTTGAATGACCGGGATAAAGGTTTTGAAGGAAATGCTTTCTATGGAATGAATCTTTTTAAAAGTCCGGGAAATAACGATGTGACTTCCGATCATAAAGTAGATGGAACTACTTTTGATTTCAGCGGAAATCTAGGAACTAAAATTGGAAACAAGGGTGGCTTCGGTAATTTCACCGCTGAATTTATCAACAAAGATTATGCGATAAGAAATGCAAATCCAGAAATGTATACTGCACCTAGACAACGTTTCGGAGATGCAAAGGCTCAGAATTTTTATTTTTTCGGAAATATTGAACTCCCATTAACTGATGGACTGAAATTCTATTCCCGCCAAGGCTTTTCACACAGAAATACAAAAGCCTACGCATGGACGAGAACTCCTAAAGCTAACGGCAATATCCCTGAAATCTACCCAATGGGTTTTGATCCTATTGAAGACACCAGTATTAGTGATTTCACCTTTGATAATGGGTTAAAATTCAAAGTAGCTAACTGGGATGTAGATTTTTATAATGCTTTTGGAAATAACAGATTTACTTATGATATCACCAATACTGTTAACGCAACTTTAGGCCCTAAGTCTCCTACTCAATTTTATGCAGGAGGGCATTCATTATTACAAAATACAACAGGATTCAATGCTGTAAGGCAATTTAAAGTACTGGAAGGGCTGAATATTGCTTTCGGATCAGAATTCAGATATGAAAAATTTAATATAATTAAAGGAGAAGAAGCTTCTTATACGATGTATGACATTAATGGAAATGTGGTAACCCCTAATACACCTGCCAATTTATTGGTGACCAACCCTCTTGTTCCACCTGGCGAAAATAACATAAGACCGGGAGGATCACAGGGTTTTCCAGGGTATTCTACAGACATCGGTAAAAACAGAAATAATTTTGCCGCTTATGTAGATACGGAACTGGATATTACCAAAAACTGGATGATCAGTGTTGCTGGAAGATTTGAGAACTACAATGATTTTGGAAGTACCATGAATGGCAAATTTGCTACCCGATACGCCATTACTCCTCAATTCGCATTCCGCGGGTCTGTCTCTACCGGATTCAGGGCTCCATCTCTTGCTCAGAAGTATTACAGTCAGCAGTTCACAAATTTCCAGAATGGCAAATTGGTTACCATTCAATTGGCTTCGAATGATAGCGATCTTGCTAAAAGATTGGGCATTGAACAGCTGAAACAGGAAACATCGGTAAACGGAAGTGCCGGCTTTACTTTTAATACAGGTAAATTCACAGCAACGATTGATGGATACTATATTAGTGTAAAAAACAGAATTGTTCTGACAGGAAATTTTTCAAAGGATGATTTACCCAAGGAAGTACAGGCTGATTACCCTTACATTGACCAGGCCCAGTTCTTTTCCAATGCAATTGATACCCGAACTAAGGGAATTGATGTTATCCTAAGCTATAGCGAAAGTCTTGGATCAGGAAAATTAACGGCTACATTGGCCGGAAACTATAATGACATGGAAATTACCAATGTTAATACCTCACCACAGCTACAAGGAAAAGAAGACGTTTATCTAAGTGCTAGAGAAAGAGCCTTTATTCTGGCTTCCGCTCCTAAAACAAAGATAAACCTTAACCTCAACTATAAGATCAGTAAGTTCAATGCAAATCTTCAACTGGTAAGGTTTGATAAGGTTACATTAATCGGATATGACGATGGAGAACAGATTTATAACCCTAAAGTAACAACAGACATCTCTTTTGGATATGAGTTTTCAAATAACCTCAACCTTACTCTGGGCAGCAAAAATATATTCAACAGATACCCAACGCTACAGACAGCACAGGTAACAGAAGGAAACACAGAAGCCGGAGGGATTTTTGACCCTGTACAGATGGGATTTGCAGGAAGACAGGTTTTTGCCAGACTTAACTTTAAGTTTTAAAAATAAGGGAAGCTGGTAGAGAGAGGCTGGAAGCTATTCTTTCCTAAGTTATTTAATAAAATACCTTCATCAGAACTTAAGAACGTGAAATTTCTACTAATGACTGATAGAACTTTCCTCTTCCGATCTCCTGTTTTATTACAAAAATCCTGCTGAAATATTCAGCAGGATTTTTTATTTTTTTGAAATCTTATAAAGCTTTCCACTGTCTGTCACAGCATAAAGATTACCATCCATCCCATTCAGGACATCTCTGAAGCGTTCGTTCTGATCTGCCAAAAGACGTTCTTCACCTATGACTTTATTATCTTTCATCACAATTCTGTCGATATGTTCACCACTGAGGCAACCGATGAAAAGATTTCCTTTCCATTCGTCTATATTTCCGGTATAGAAAGTGATTCCACTTGGAGAAATAACAGGATCCCAGTAATAAACAGGCTGTTCTGTACCTTCTTTCCGGGTAATGCCTTTCCCTACTTTAACACCTGAATATTCAATACCATAGGTTACATCTCCCCAGCCGTAGTTTTTACCCGGTTGAATAAGGTTGATCTCATCTCCTCCTCTTGGTCCCATTTCCACATCCCAAAGATTTCCGTTGGGATCAATAGCCAAACCTTGAGGATTACGAACTCCATAAGCATAAATTTCAGGTTTATATCCTTGTTTTCCTATAAATGGGTTTCCCGGGGCTGGTAATCCATCCTTGGTAATCTTGATGATTTTTCCTAAATAATTATCTGTTTTCTGTGCGTAGACCCTTGTTACTTTATCAGATCTTTCTCCGGTGCTGATAAATAAGTTTCCATCTTTATCAAAAACCAATCTGCTTCCGTAATGTTTGTCCCCATCATAAGAAGGTTCTGCCCGGAAAATTATTTTTACATCTGAAATTGATTTAAAATTATCTGATAATTTTCCTTTCGCTACTGAAGTCAGATTTCCTTTTCCAAAGGGCTCCGAAAAACTGAAATAAATAATCGAATTCTTTTTAAAATCCGGATCAAGGGCTACATCCAGCATTCCTCCCTGTCCTTTAGAATCAACTTTTGGAAAGCCTTCTATCAGTGTGATCTGCTTTCCATCCTTTGAAACAATATTCATATACCCTCTTTTGTCTGTAATAAGGAATCTCCCATCCGGTAAATTAATAATTCCCCATGGTCTCCCTAGGTCCTTATTCAGTATCTCTACGTTGTAAGCTGTATTTGTTTTTATTGCTTTAGTTCTTGTCTGTCCCTTAAATGCAGGCTGATAATCAGAATTAGCCTTTTCTGACTCTACGCTGCCATCATTTCCTGTCTGCTGTGCATTCGCATGATTCTTTTTGCACGAAGATAAAATCAGAAAAAGGCTCAGCACTGGGATGTAAAATTGATTGATTTTCATACTATTATGATTAGGTGTTTAATAATGAATGGAAAAATAATGCCATTAACCAGCTTATTTAAACTTTATGATACAGGTATAAGACATACTATGAGTAAATAAACACATCTGTAAAATATTCATCATCGAAACTTTATCATGCCTAATAATTTCTTTCGTATTTTTGTTCTATACATTCTTCTTATGGATTTTAAGCTTCAATCAGAATATAAACCCACCGGGGATCAGCCCCAAGCCATCGATAAACTTACTGCAGGAATTGAAATTGGTGAAAAATACCAGACACTTCTTGGGGTAACAGGATCCGGAAAAACCTTTACGGTTGCCAATGTTGTTCAACATGTCCAGCGTCCTACCTTAGTTCTGGCACATAATAAAACACTGGCGGCACAACTTTTCATGGAATTTAAAGAATTCTTTCCTGAAAATGCCGTAGAGTATTTTGTCAGCTACTATGATTACTATCAGCCGGAAGCCTATATTGCAACAACCGGGACCTATATTGAAAAGGATCTGAGCATTAATGAAGAGGTGGAAAAATTACGTCTTTCCGCAACGGCAAGTCTTCTCTCAGGAAGAAGAGATGTATTGATTGTAGCTTCTGTTTCATGTATTTATGGTATCGGAAACCCTACTGAGTTTCACAAATCATTAATTTCTATCGCTATTGGTGAAAAAGTAACGAGAACAGCCCTTCTCCATTCTTTAGTAAACGCCCTATACGCCAGAACATTAAATGAATTTCAAAGAGGAACATTCCGTGTAAAGGGAGATGTTATTGATGTTTTCCCGGCATATGCAGACAATGCGATTAGAATTCAGTTTTTTGGGGATGAAATTGAAAAAATTCAAAGCTTTGATCCTGTCAGTGGAAATGTAGAGGATAATTTCGATCAGATACAGATTTACCCGGCTAATCTTTTCGTAACCTCAAAAGAGACTTTAAACGGAGCGATTAAAGATATCCAGGATGACATGGTAAAACAGGTTGATTTCTTCAGCTCTATAGGAAAACCACTGGAAGCCAAAAGACTTCAGGAAAGAACTGAACTTGACCTGGAAATGATTAAAGAACTAGGCTACTGCTCAGGAATTGAAAATTATTCCAGATATCTTGACGGCAGACTTCCGGGAACAAGACCTTTCTGTCTGATTGATTATTTTCCTAAAGATTTCTTGATGGTTATTGACGAAAGCCATGTAACAGTGCCACAGGTTCATGCCATGTATGGTGGTGACCGAAGCAGAAAAGAAGCGCTAGTAGAATATGGATTCAGGCTTCCTGCTGCAATGGATAACAGGCCTTTAAAATTTGAAGAATTTGAAGCTATCCAGAATCAGGTGATCTATGTTTCTGCTACTCCGGCAGATTATGAACTGGAAAGAACTGGCGGAGCTTATATTGAACAGATTATCCGCCCAACAGGACTTCTTGATCCCATTATTGAAGTAAGACCAAGTTTAAATCAGATTGATGATTTAATGGAAGAGATCCAGAAAAGAGCAGATGCTGATGAAAGGGTTCTGGTCACTACTTTAACCAAGAAAATGGCGGAAGAACTTACGAAATACTTCACAAAATTCGGAATCAGGACAAGATATATCCACTCGGATGTTGAAACACTGGAACGTATTCAGATTATGCAGGATCTGCGTTTAGGTCTCTTTGATGTTCTGATTGGAGTAAACCTTTTAAGAGAAGGATTAGACTTGCCTGAAGTATCATTAGTAGCTATTCTGGATGCTGACAAGGAAGGAATGCTGAGAAGCAGAAGATCTATGATTCAGACTGTGGGACGTGCAGCAAGAAATATCAACGGAAAAGCAATTATGTATGCTGATAAGATTACCAAATCGATGCAGGCAACATTAGATGAAACCGAATACCGCCGTGCAAAACAGATGAAGTACAATGAGGATCATGGTATGGTACCGACAGCCCTCAATAAAAAGATATCTGAGAACCTTGTAGGAAGAAGTAAAGACTTTCCTGATGAAAAATACACCCAGAAAGAAATTCTTCAGAAGGTTGCTGAAGTTAAAGCTACCTATGCCAGTGAAGATGTTGAAAAAATGATCGAGCAAAAGCAAAAAGAAATGGAAGCGGCGGCTAAAAATCTTGATTTCATTAAAGCGGCTAAGCTAAGGGACGAAATTGCAGCCCTTAAGGCCTAAAATATATGATAAAAATAGTTTCGGGGGGGGGGGGGGGGGGGGGG
>NZ_JBBGZQ010000043.1:0-16136 GCF_037572595.1 Chryseobacterium sp. MYb328
TTTATCTGTAGTTTTTATTGTAATAAGGGTAAATTTCGATAGCCACGAATGCACGAATGATTTTTATTCGTGCATTCGTGGCAAAAAAATAATCGTGTAATTGGACATAAATATTCTATAATATCATGAATATTTTGAAAGAATAAAAAGGAATTAACTCACTATCCATTCTATGCAGAATCCTGTTTATTTATAAAAAACCTGACCAAAGAAAATGGCCAGGCTAAAAAATATTTGAAGAAGAAAACTAAAGCTATTTGCTTTATTTGTTTTTAAATTTTAAGGGATTCCTGAGATGTATTTATCCTCTTTCACAAATCACTTACTGCTGCATATTGGGAAATTTTAAGGATATGATATCTTCCGGAACCGGAGAATTCTGTTGCATTATAATATAATGATGGCAGATGAAAAATTTTTCATGTATTAGTTTTTTATAGCTTTATCAAATATAGAAATTAAAAATCAAATCAACAATAAAAATTAAATTATTTTAACATATAATTAATATTAAAGAACAATTAATCTATAATCATTAATATGATGTATTTTATTGAAATTACAGATTTTATAATAAATACAGTAATTTAATTAAAATGATTCAAATAAAAAGACCCGCATATATTGCGGGTCTTTCCTTTATTTTGGGTAACAATTGTTATTGTTTTTTTCTTCTTTCAAGTTCTTTTTTAATCAGTCCAAGTTCCCTTCCGGTTTGTCCTGCTACAGAAGTATTTTCCTGGGCTCTTCTCGTAAGATATGGCACAACATCCTTTACAGGTCCGTATGGAAGATATTTAGCCACATTATAGCCTTTATCAGACAAATAGAAAGTAATGTTATCACTCATCCCGTAAAGCTGTCCGAAATACACGTGTGGATTCCCATTTTCTAAAGATTTGGATTTCATTTTATCCATAATCAGCTCAGAAGAGATCTCGTTGTGAGTTCCAAAGAACGCAGAAACTTTATCCAGGTGGTTCATCACAAAGTCAATTCCTGCATTATAATTCTTATCGGAGGCATCTTTGGTAGGCTGAATTGGATCTGCGTATCCTCTTTCTGCAGCTCTGGCTCTTTCTTTCTCCATATAAGCTCCACGAACAATCTTGTATCCGATGAAATAATTCTTTTCTCTGGCTCTTTGAAGGTGTGCTTCCATATATTCCAGTCTTCCTGTTCTATACATCTGGATTGTATTCCAAACGATAGGTTTTTCCTGGTTATATTTCTCCATCATTTCTTCACAAAGCTGATCTGCAGAATCCTGCATCCAGGTTTCTTCTGCATCTACCATTACTTTTTTGTCATTTTCATGACAAAGAGCACATACTTCGTCAAATCTTCTTACCACTCTCTCCCATTCTTCCTTCTGACTGGTCGTAAGCTCTACTCCTTTTCCAACGGCTTCATACAGATCAATTCTTCCGAATGCTGTAGGCTTGAATACTATAAAAGGAATTGCTGGATTCCCTACTGAAAATTTTACAATATCTTTGATCTCCTTACATACAGCATCAAAAGTTGCTTCATCCTCTTTCCCTTCAATGGAATAATCGAAAATACTTCCAACTCCTCTCTTGAAAAGCTGTTTTACAACCTTCATACTCTCCTCACGGGTTTCTCCACCACAGAATTGTGCAAACAAAGTATTTTTTACAATTCCGGTAACGAATGGAAAGTCGTTGTGTACTGTAAAATTAAGAACGGATGTTCCAAGGCTGGTAAGAGTAGGCTGTTCAATCATTTTAAACATCCAGTAAGCCTTTCTCAACTGTGCATCTGTCTTGTCTGCAAATGCAACTTTAGTATCATTAAAAATGGGCATTCCTATTTATTAAATTTAGTTATGCAAAGGTAATAATAACCTTAGTTTATTTAAAGAATTTTTATTATAATTTATGTTCAATTCCATTTAAAAGCATAGCTATAATTCCTACAAAAACCCATAATCGTAATATATTGAGAGTGAGAAAGTTGCTTTTTCTGCTGGAATTTAAAAAAAGATAAATACAAAGGATCATCACAAATAAGCTGCCTGCGAAATAGTAAGCCATAAATCCAGAAACCCCAGTTTTAGTAATAATTTTCATAGAAACTCCCATTGTTATTAAAAGTAGGGAGATGAGAATAATCTTTGTATTTCTGCTTTTAAAATAATTCGGAATGGTGATATATCCAAATGCTTTATCCACACTTCTGGTAAGGGTGTCTTTTACAATATCAATGCATAAAAGGATGAGAAAAAGAAAAACAGCCATCAGAAAAACTTTCTTGGAAAAGGTTTCATAATAAACCATCATTCCAAAGAACGGATATAAGGTAAGGCTTACAAATGTGAGGTTATTCAGTATTAATATCCTGCTTAATTTATGGCTATAAAACCACATGAAAAACTGATATACTACAAAAAACAGAAAAACATTATGGGAAATCATCCAGGCTACCCCTAATGAAATAGCACTCAATCCCAGATAAGCATATAAAAAATACTTTTGTTTAATGAAACTCTGGATTCTGGTTCGGAAGGGTTTTACAATATGATCTTTTTCCAGATCATAAAACTGATTGATAATTCCACCTGCTAGGATCGTCAGAACGGTACAGAAAATAATACCATGTACTTTAAAATCGAAGACAAAATTCCTGAAAGATTCTTCCTGATTGAACAGAAAAAAAGTGGAAACATAAAGGGCAAATGTTAGCAGAGCTGCTACAAAAAACCGTGCTCCAAGTAAAAAGCCCACGAATTGTGAAACTCTGTAATATAGAGATTTTGAAATATATTTTTTGGATTGGAAAGTTTCTTTTTCAGAATTCATTTCCAGCCTGTTTAAAATCTGTAAATCACCTCTTTTTGGAATCCATCAAGCATTTTTTCTGCTTTTTCATAATCCTGGGTAAAGCCTAAGATATAGCCTCCCCCTCCGCTTCCGCAGAGTTTTAAGTAATATGCATTGGAATCCAGTCCTTTTTTCCAGATGTTAAAAATACTTTCAGGTATCATTGGACGGAAATGTTCATAAGCCCAGTGAGAAAGTTTTTTTAGATTTCTGAAGAAAGGATTCATATCTTTTTTAAGAAAAGCTTCTATACAGGCGTTATTGTAACGGATAAACTCTTCTTTCAGTGTTTTACGGAACCCTTCTGTCTTCATTTTTTCAAAGAAGATCTGGATCATTGGTCCTGTTTCTCCTGTAATTCCGGAATCGATCAGGAAAATTGCTCCTTTTCCTCCTTTTCCGTCAGGAATTGACACTCTGTCTAAGTTTTCCTTGTTTTCAATAAGAATAGGAAGATTCATGTAGCAGATCAATGGATCCATACCTGAGCTCTTTCCATGGAAATAACTTTCCATTTCACCAAAAACAGCTTTTAATTTTTTAAGATTTTCCTTAGAAATATTATCTGGATTTAATTTGCTGACCGAATATTTTTCAAAAATAGCAGCCACCAAAGCCCCCGAACTTCCTACTCCATATCCCTGTGGGATATTGGAATCAAAGAAAAGTCCGTTTGAAATATCTTTTTTAAGGCTTTCAATATCCAATGTAAAATCATCAGAGAGATCAAGTGTTGTAAGAAAGTCTGAATATTTCTGCAGATGTCTGTTTGAATTAAGCTCAAATTCTGAAGCCAGGTCTGAAAATTTTAAGGTTCCTTTATAGAAGCTGTAAGGTACTACAAGCCCCTGGGAATCTTCAATCATTCCGTATTCTCCAAACAGGATTATTTTTGCATAAAATAAAGGGTTGGTCATATTGACAATAAATCTTTTTGCAAAGTTAAAAATTATTCCGCTGAATATAAGCAAAACCCGGACCGAAATATCAGTTATTTATATTTCTTCTCCGGTTTATATATTAAAAATACGAAAAAAGCCTGATATCCTCAGGCTTTTATTGATATTTATTTAAAAATCAGTGTTTGATCAGCTTTTTGTTGATCGTCTGCTTATCTGTTTCGATCGTTATTACATAGTTTCCTGTCTGGAAGGATGAAAGATCTACTTCTTTCTTATTTCCTTTTAAAGAAGAGGCTGAAGCTACCAGTCTTCCGGACTCATCATATATTTTATAGGCTTTCAATCCTTCATTAGAGGATATGGTTATCATATTTTTAGCAGGATTCGGATAAATGCCGATTGTATTATTTTTCACATTTACATCTTCCACCCCCAGCACCGCGCAGGAGAAACCAGCTTTCCAACCAATACCGTTTTCGGCAGGATCTGAAACAAATTTGATTGTAATGGCTCCAGAGGGATTTGTAGAAGTAAAAGGTCCCGGAACAGCGCTTCCTGACAGCTTATTTCCGTTAGCAAATAAAGGTGAGGAAGTAGAAGGTCCATCATAAACATACATAAAATCATACCCCTGTTCTGTTCCAAATTCTGTAAAGGTCATAGTCATGAATGAACCTGAAGCGGGATAAAATGTTTTTATTATTTCTTCATCATTGCCGTAATTGGCATTTGGGCCTCCTGTATCAATAAACTGAACTCCATCACACCAAGCTGCATCTGTCAGGAACACTCCTGATTTCTGATAGTATGTTTCATTAGCACAAGGACCTACTCCATCTATTCTGTAATAAGTTCCAGGCTGAAGATTGGCAATACTAAAGTTTGCTGTACTGGTATTTCCTGTTGTCACAGGGGTACCATCAATTTTTGAAACCTTATATTTCCAGGTTGAAGATATGGCATCAGTAATCAATATATCAGCAGAATTCTGTGTTGTAGAAGTTGCCGCAATAGATGAGATACTGGGAATACATGATACTGTACAGTTGGTTCCAAGACAAGGTTTGGAATCAATGGTATTTCTGATCAAAGCAGCCGGCTGATCTCCAAAACCATTGCTGAAATTGATTCCTATTCCTGACATTAAGTGGCAGTAGCTCATGATTGTACCTGAAGCAGGCAAAATATTACTCGTACACGTAAGCCCTTCATCCGCTATTATAGATGGCTTTGCAGTGGGTCCACACCAGTCAATTGGAGTATTATTTCCGTTCCAGGCACATGCATGGGTATGTGGTGATCCTAAGCTATGTCCCATTTCGTGTGTCATAGCCTGAATTGTCCAGGAATATACCGGTACATTATTATAACTTTGGCTGATTCCTGAATAGGCATGTGCATAGGTTTTACATAAAGAATTCAGATAGGCAACACTTGTTGTACTTGGAGCATTGATCAAATGAGCAAGATCACCATTAAAAACCTGTCTGTTGGCTGAAAATTTAGATAGATTATTACTCGGATTTCCTGTATACGGATCTGGCGTGGTCCAGATATAAATTTCATTCAAAGCTGTTCTTATATCATCATTGGTGTAGAGGGTTGCAATATTATTATGAACCGCTGTAAGCCAATTAGTAACAGTGGTGGTATTGGAACCGTTATTCTGATAGGGTTTATAGCAAACTTCATAGTAGATCCTTACACAATTTTGGGTCAACGTTTTTTTCTTACTTAGATTGGGATCATACGAAATTTTCTGTCCCTGATTTTCTTTTATTTCATCAATACCGCAGATAAAAGGGTTTGCTCCTGTTAGTTTGGAGTCTGAATAACTTACAAAATCTTCAGTATTTTTGGCTTTTCCCAATACTATATTTCCCAGCTCCGGCGTAGAAGCTACCCCTACTACATCATTCTCAAAGAAACTGAAAGCTACAACAGAACTGTTGCTCCCTTTTACAATTCCCTGATAATATACTCCCGGAGTATAGTTTACGGTTTTCCCTTTGTTGGTAACCACTTTAAAATTGCTTGTAAAGATTTGATTTTTATACATTTCAACGGTAATCTGCTTACCTCCGTCAAAAGGAAAGGAAATTTCGATAAATTCCGGTTTTTCACTCATCAACCTTTTCAACTCGGCAGCCTTTAAGGAAATAACGGTAATATCTGTTGCAGCACGTCTGTATTCAGCAAGTTTATTTGTATTCTGATTGATATCAAACAGATCATACTTGTTAACCTCACTTTTTCCGGAATGGTATTCTGAAATTTTTTGGGCAATTGGTCTTAGTTTTTGAGAAAGACCAAGCACAAAGCATTGCAAGAAGCAAAGCAATAGAATTTTTTTCATAGTTTTAATGATTAGATTTAATTAACAAATAAACAAAAAAAATCAAAACATAGTGAAAAATAAATATTATTTCACAATAACCACACAGTCATTATAATAAATAAAGCCAGATCAATAAATAATTGATTTTAATTCACGTAAATAAAAAAAGACGTTAAAATAACGTCTTTTAATTTTTATAATGTTTCTCTGTCTGTTCTCATTTTTACCTTCAGGAAACGGATCAGTATCAATCCTGCGCCGAAGAATAAAGTCATGGACAAAGCTGCAATTCGCATATTATTAAAATGTTCAATTAATGTTGCAAAGATAAATGTTCCGATAATGATTGCTATTTTTTCCAATACATCATAGAAACTGAAATAAGTGGTGTTTTCCATCGAGTTTTCCGGAAGCAGTTTTGAATAAGTAGATCTGGACATTGCCTGAAGACCTCCCATTACCAATCCTACTACTGCTGCGACTCCATAGAACTGATATTCTACTGTTGGATTTTCCTTATTCAGGAAATAAGCCCATAGACAGGCAACAATCCATAGGAAAATAGCGATTGAAATAACATTTCTATTTCCTATTTTTCTGGATAATCTTGAGAAAATAACAGCGCCTATAATGGCTTCGATCTGGATCACTAAAAGGGTTCCGATAAGTTTATCCTGAGCAAGATTGATCTCACTTTTTCCGAATAAAGTAGCCATAAGGAAGATCGTCTGCATTCCTACACTGTAAAAGAAGAAACTTGAAAGGAAAAACTTCAGGTTTCTATCTTTGAATAGCTCTCCTCCTACTTTAAATAATTCATGGAAACTTTCTTTGGCAATATCCTTGTAAAAGCTCATATTGTCTTTTAATACCTCAAAAAAACCACCTTGTTCTTCATGTTTTTTAAAGATGTTCTTATAGTTTAATAATACAAGATCTTTAGGAAGTTTATCTTTTACATCCCCGAATTGAGGAAGATGTTTGAAAGTATACTGTGAGAAACCAAACCACCACGCTCCGGTCAACAGGAAGCTGATTCTTGTAAATAATAGCTGTTGTGCTGCTCCTTTGGCAAAAACCTGAATCAGGACTAAGCACAATACCACTAAAACTACAGAGCCAAGATATCCATAGACATATCCTTTTGCAGAGAGTGCATCCTGCCTGTCCGGCGTTGCAATATCCGGAAGGAATGAGTTATAAAACACCAGACTTCCCCAGAAGCCAACACTCGCTGTAATACTGAACAGGAGCCCCAGAAATACATTATGCATTCCTGTGAACATCGCTAATCCCATACAGGATGTTGCACCCAGGTAACAGAAGAACTGCAGAAATGATTTTTTATTTCCGATAGTATCTGCCAATGAAGATAAAAACGGAGACAGTAATACTACAATAAAGAACGATATGGTTAATGAATATCCATATACGGCATCGGGTTGGTATTCGTTGCCGAAAATTTTGATCATGTGCCTTACCGGAACATCGATCCATTTTTTTGTTTCCGTTACATATTCCTTTTTTTCATACGCTGTGGTAAGAATAGAGTAATAAATAGGGAAAATGGTAGACGTAATAACCAGGGAATACACAGAGTTTGCCCAGTCATATACAGCCCAGGCTTTCATAATCTTCGGATTATTCTTTATGTTGTTGGGTTGTCGGTTCTCAGTTTCAGACATTTCAAATAAATATTAGTAGCACAAAAATAGAAAAACCATTAAGAAATGGATAAGATTTTAAAAAAATTATCAACTCCTTAATGGCAATACACTCTGAAACAGAATGTTATATATTTTCAATCACAATTGCAGAGGCTCCACCACCACCATTGCAGATTGCTGCTGCACCGTATTTCGCGTTATTTTGCTTCAATACGTTGATTAATGTCACAATGATTCTTGATCCTGAACTTCCCAGTGGATGCCCTAATGCTACTGCTCCTCCATTTACATTTACTTTGGAAGCATCTAATCCTAAGATTTTATTGTTTGCCAGTCCTACAACAGAGAAAGCTTCATTAAATTCAAAGAAATCAATATCTGACACTTCTAAACCTGCTTTTTTAAGAGCAATAGGTAAAGCTTTAGCCGGGGCAGTGGTAAAGTTTTCAGGTTCGTGTGCTGCATCAGCGTAAGAAACAATCTTAGCTAATGGCTTTAATCCTAATTCTTCCATTTTTTCTTTAGAAACAAGGATTAATGCAGATGCTCCGTCGTTCAATGTAGATGCATTAGCAGCTGTCACTGTTCCATCTTCTTTTTTGAAAACTGTAGGAAGTGTTGTAATTCTGTCGAAGTTTACAGCTTTGTATTCTTCGTCTTCAGCAAAGATTACAGGGTCTCCTTTTCTCTGAGGAATGGAAACCGGTACAATTTCGTCGTTGAATTTTCCTTCACTCCAAGCTTTTGCTGATCTTTTATAAGATTCTATAGCAAAGTTATCCTGATCTTCTCTTGTAATGCTATAATCAACGGCACATTTCTCTGCACATACTCCCATGTGTACTTTGTTGTATACGTCTGTAAGGCCGTCCAATACCATACCATCCAGCATTTTGATATCTCCAAGTTTTGTAGCGACTCTTGCATTATAATAGTGAGGAACTAAAGACATATTTTCCATACCTCCTGCAACAATTACTTCTGCATCACCTGCTTTGATAGCCTGTGCAGCCATTGTTACAGCCTTCATTCCTGAAGCACACACTTTATTTACTGTGGTGGAAGGTGTATTGATAGAAAGACCTGCTCCTAAAGCTACCTGACGAGCCGGTGCCTGTCCTTCTCCTGCCTGTAATACATTCCCCATATAAATCTCCTGAACATTGGCAGGATCTAAACCAATTTTATCTAATGCTCCTTTCACAGCGGTAGCTCCCAATTTAGTAGCCGGAACTGTTGATAAACTTCCCATAAAACTTCCCATAGGGGTTCTTACTGCGGAAACAATGAATACTTCTTTCATGTATATAATTTTTATTTTAGCTAAAATGAAACCGGAGTTTCATATTTAAATTTATTTTATTTTTATGTATACGACATTAAATTCAGAACCTGCAATCTTAGTGTTAATTTTCAAAAGATTATCCTGAGTTGCTACTACTCTATTGCTGAAAACATCTCCAATCTGTACAGGGTCATTCTTATCCGACTTTTCCATAACGATCGATTTATAATTGCAGTCATCCACAAAAACCAATGTAGATTTTATATAATCTTTCCCGTTATTGAAATATTCGGTCTGTACATTATCCTTAATGGTCATATGCCATATGGCTTCCGGATAATTAGCTCTCAGGAATTTCCCTTCTTTTATATTCGTACATTTAGTCGGGTTATCCGGCTTTTTCTGTACTGTTTGCTGGGATTTGACCTGTAAGGTCATTAACAATAATACCCCAGCTGAAAATGCTTTTAAGAGTCTCATATTCATATTTGAGTTCGTTGATTAACTTTTTTATTATTTCCTGCAAAAACCAACAGAAAGGCTCCTAAAAATTCTACGATCCATCCCCACTTCAATTTAACGATTCCTGCAAAACTTTCTCTCCAGGATTTAAAAGGTAAAAAACTGAAGTAATCTAATGACTTTAGCTTTACAGCCACCAAAGTGAATGCAAACAAAAGAATAAGCAAAACACCAAAAGATCTTACGATTTTCGCATTACTATTGACAATTCCAAATACTGCACATGCGGCAAAAATCCAACATGTAATAGCCAAATAGTGATCGAGTTTCCAATAATTCCAGTTTCCTATAATAGGTACATGTACCAAAGGCAGAAAACTCCCTACAACCACTAATAACAATCCTAATAACTGAATATTTTTCATATTTACTAAAGTGCCAAAATACGAAAAAAAACACATTTCCAAATCATCTGTTATCAAACATGCATTTCCTCTCCCTAACACTCATTAGTTATAATAAAAAGCTTTCAATATTAAATATTTATCAATAATATATCCATTATTTTAATGAATTAAAAACACCAAATAGCCCTTATTATAATTTTTAAATCACATTTTATGCTTATCATCTGTTTAGCTTAATTATGAATTGATTTAAAATAAAAAAATTGCACTTTCTTATCGAAAGTGCAATTTTATATTATGGTACTGTTAATTGAATTAATGTTTAACTGAAGAAACGTCCTCAGGCTTGTGCTTATGTTTAAATAAAACAGCAAAGAATATAGCAAGAACCAATGAATAAATGGCAAATGATAACCATATCTGCTGCCAGTCTTTCACCATAACAACAGAGGAAAGACTACCATCTGAGTTTACGACTGCATTAAAGCTGTTTTTCAGGATCTCCAGGAACGTAGGGTTATCAGGAGTAGTCTCCAGATAAGTAGATAAATCCGTAGCTGTTGTAAATTTATGGGTAAAGAATTTATCTATCGCCCAACCTGCAATATAACTACCAAAAACGGCCCCAAAACCATTGGTCATCATCATAAATAATCCCTGTGCTGATGAACGGATCTTTTTATCTGTTGTTGTTTCTACGAAAAGTGAACCTGAAATATTAAAGAAATCGAAAGCCATTCCGTAAACAATACAGGAAAGAATGATTAGTGAAAGTCCGTATCCGTCCGGTACTCCATAAGCAAAGAATCCAAATCTTAATACCCATGCCAGCATAGACATTAACATTACTTTCTTGATCCCGAATTTCTTCAGAAAGAAAGGAATTGCCAGAATAAACAGAGTTTCTGAAACCTGAGAAATCGACATAATGATTGTAGATCTCTGTACTACGAATGAATCAGCATATTTTGGAAAATGAGCAAACTCACTTAAGAACACATCTCCGTAAGCATTTGTTAACTGAAGTGCTGCTCCTAAAAGCATTGAAAACAAAAAGAACAAAGCCATTTTATAGTTTCCAAAAAGCTTAAAGGCATTTAAACCTAATTGTTCTGACAAAGGTGAACTTTTATCAATCAGCTTTTGTGGTGGACATTTTGGTAAAGTAAGTGCATAGATTCCTAAGAATATGGCTATTGCTCCTCCGATATAAAACTGCCCTTCTGTCGCTTTATTTCCACTAAGATTAGTAATCCACATGGCCACAATGAATCCAATGGTCCCCCAAACACGAATGGGTGGAAAATCTTTCACTACATCCAGATTATTATTCTTTAGAATAGTATAGGAAATTGAATTGGCCAGGGCAATAGTAGGCATATAAAAGCACATTGCAACAAGCATCACCGAAAAGAAAGAATTGGGATCTGCCGAATGTGGTAATATGAAAAGCATAACCCCGTAAAGAATATGTAATACTGAAAAGATACGTTCGGCATTCACCCAACGGTCAGCAATAATTCCAGTAATGGTTGGCATAAAAATAGAAGCAATTCCCATGGTTCCGAAAACAGCTCCAAACTGTGTTCCTTCCCAATGTTTAGTACCAAACCAGAAGTTCGCCATCGTAATCAGCCATGCTCCCCACACAAAAAATTGGAGAAAACTGAGGATGGTCAGTCGTAATTTTAAATTCATTTTTATATAAAGTATCTCTTTTAGTCAATTTTCTTTTTCCTCCTCTTGATTTCTTCCTGAATTTCAAGGGCGGTATCATAGTCTTCTTCTTTAACGGCATCTTCCAGAAGCTTCTGAAGTTCCTCCATAGAAAGGGATTTTAAGTTGTCTTCAGCCTGTACTGTTTCTGAGAAGGTCTGCTCTTCTTTTGACACATCTTCCAGCTCTAATAAGATTCCTGCTTCGTTTAAAACCTGCTGTGTAGTAAAGATAGGTGCATCGAATCTTACAGCCATAGCAACAGCATCAGAAGTTCTTGCATCAAGGATCAGCTCTTCTTCAGTTGCTTTATTTTTAAAGTTAATATTTGAAAAGAATACCCCATCTACAATCTGATAAATGATTACAGAAACCAACTCATAATTGGCTGAAACGATAAATTTTGAGAATAAGTCGTGGGTAAGAGGGCGCGGTGGATGGATATCTTTTTCCAATCCGAGAGAGATAGATTGAGCCTCGAAATTTCCTATAACAACAGGTAATTTTATGTGTGTTTCCTCATGCTCCAGTAACAATGCGTACGCCCCAGATTGGGTCTGACTGTACGATATTCCGCGAATAATTAGCTGCTTATAATCCATAGCTACAAATATAGATTAATTTTTTGTTGTGATTTCACTTTTTTAGACAAAAATAAAAGCCCGGAAAGCCGAGCTTTTATTGTATTATATGTGATTGTCAATGGTCAATCGTGAATTTTACTTTGCAAGTGAATGATTAAAAATTAACTAACAAAGCGAATTGACTATTCACCATTAAATTTTATCCTTTAATAGCTTTAATTTTCTCTGTTAAAGCAGGAATAATCTGGAAAGCATCTCCTACTACTCCGTAATCTGCAGATTTGAAGAATGGTGCTTCAGCATCACTATTGATTACTACGATAGTTTTTGAAGAGTTTACTCCAGCTAAGTGCTGAATTGCTCCTGAAATCCCAACTGCGATATAAAGGTTAGGTGAAATAGCTTTACCTGTTTGTCCTACGTGTTCTGTGTGAGGTCTCCAGCCAATGTCAGAAACCGGCTTAGAACAAGCTGTAGCCGCTCCTAAAACATTTGCCAATTCTTCGATCATTCCCCAGTTTTCAGGACCTTTCATCCCTCTACCTGCAGAAACAACCACTTCAGCTTCTTTAAGGTCTAATTTCCCTGAACTTTGCTCGTGAGAAATTACTTTAGTATCTTCATTAGCAACAGATAAGTTTTTCACTTCTTCTGAACCTGATACTGCGTTTTCTTTAACACCGAAAGCATTTTGAGAAACTGTAACAATTACTCCGTTTCCTTCAGCTTTTGCATGCATAAAACCTTTTCCTGAGAATGCTCTTCTCTTCACCTGGAATGGAGAAAGACTTTCCGGAGCTTCCAATGCGTTAGTAATTAAAGAATAATTCTTCATAATTGCTAACATTGGTGCTACTGAAGAAGCATCTGTAGTGTGAGGAAAAACGATAATATTTCCATCTGCTACTTCATTCACAGCCTGAGCAAATGCTTTAGCTGAGAAATTTTTAAGACCTTCGTCTTTGATATTGATAACGTTTGATGCTCCATATTTGTATAATAAATCTGAAGAATCGGTAGGGTTTACAGAGATTGCTGTAACGGTATCTCCTGCTTTGTCTGCAACAGCTTTAGCATAAGAAACTGCTTCGAAAGCTGCTTTTTTGTAAACTCCATTTATATTTTCTGCGTATACGAATACTGCCATTTTCTTAAATTTAAAGATTAAAAATTAAAGGATTAAGATTAGATCACTTTAGCTTCTTCGTGAAGTAATCTTACCAATTCATCCAGATTGTCTGGAGAAACCATTTTCACAGCTGCTCTTGGTGGAACACTGTCATAAGATACTCCCTGAACTTTAACTTCTGAAGAAGCAGGCTCTACTACCTGTAAAGGCTTTGTTCTTGCAGACATAATTCCTCTCATGTTTGGAATGATAAGGTCTTTTTCGTCTACTAACCCTTTCTGACCTGCAATAATTGCCGGTAATTTAACAGAAATAGTTTCTTTTCCACCTTCAATTTCTCTTACTGCAGTAGCTTCGCTTCCATTTACATCTAATCCTACAGATGCATTTACGAAAGGCTGGTTTAATAATTGAGCTACCATTCCCGGTACAGAACCACCGTTATAATCGATAGACTCTTTACCACAAAGGATTAAATCATATCCTCCGTTTTGAGCTACAGCAGCAATTTCTTTTGCTGTAGAATAGCTATCCTTTGGATCAAGGTTTACTCTTACTGCATCGTTAGCACCAATTGCCAGTGCTTTTCTGATTACAGGTTCTGTACCAGCATCTCCTACGTTGATTACTGTTACAGTTGCTCCCTGAGATTCCTGTAGTTTAACCGCTTTTGTCAACGCAAATTCGTCTAACGGGTTAATTACCCACTGAATTCCGTTTTTGTCGAAAGCAGATTTATCTGCTGTAAAGTTAATTTTGGAAGTAGTATCCGGAACACTACTAATACAAACTAATATTTTCATGTGTACTATTTTATTTTTTCTCTTTTAGGCATAAAATCATGACAGTTTATGCAGAGATTTTGTTTGAATTAATTTTTGCTAATATAAATAAAAAATATATTATGCATGCATAATACTTATTAAATTATTATTCAATACATTAGATGTACTTATTTACCTGGCTGTGTTGCTCTAAACTCTATTTTACTAGGCAAAACTCTTGAATTCATCTTTAAAATGTCCAATATCAGATTCCCCATATCTTCAGGCTGAATCTTCCAGCTGTCTTTTTCAGATGGAACATTTCCGTTAAAATAGGTAGCCACTGATCCCGGCATAATTACCGTAGATTTGATATTGTACTTTCTCAAATCAATCATTGCTGCCTGCGTAAATCCTACGACTCCGAATTTTGAAGCGTTATAACCCGTTCCGTTTTCAAAGAAATTAGCTCCTGCCAAGCTTGAAATGGTAATATAATAACCTTCTGTCTTTTTCAGTTCTTCTACAGATGCTTTTAAAGTATAAAAAACACCGGTAAGATTGGTTTCTATCATATCATTCCACTCTTCAGCGGTCAGTTCATCTACAGGCTTAAATATGCCCAGTCCGGCGTTTGCAATCACATAATCCAGTCTTCCGAACTTTTCAATAACAGATTTTACAGCTTCTGTTTCACTTTCCAGGCTTCTCACATCAGAAACAACTCCCAAGACATTAGGTGAATATTGCTTAAGTTCATCTTCAGCTTTTATCACATCTTCTCTTTTTCTTCCTGAAAAAGCTACTGAAATTCCATTTTCAAGCAGGATTTTGGCAATTCCCAAACCTACTCCTTTAGTTCCTCCTGTTATATATGCTGTTTTATGTTTTAACATCCTGTTTAAAATTTATTTCTCTAAAATAACAAAAACGCTCCAATTGGAGCGCTTTACTGATACTAAGATTTATCAGGTCTTATTTTTTGATGAATTTCTCGGTAGTTCTACCTTCTTTTGTTTCGATATTAATGATGTAGCCTCCTGTATTCAGATTTCTTACATCAATTTTATTTCCATCCAGACTAACATTCATTTTTCTTCCGTTCATGTCGAAAATTTCAACCGTGTTAATTTTCTCTGTAGAATTTACATTTAAATAGTCTACTGTTGGATTAGGAGAAATTGTTGTTTTTTTAACATTGCTGAATATTTCTTGAGTTCCTAATGTTGCATTCTGACCTTCAATACTAAATGCAAGACCATCAAACGCAGGTTCGTCTGTAAGGAATGATATACTTGTCCAATTTGTAGCACCTGCACCAAAAGCATTCATAGGGTCTACAAGTTTCGCTCCATTGCCATTGATTTGGCCTGAGAACCAGTTAAATCCATTATTTCCACTGTTAGCACCATAAGAAGTCTGATTAGTTTTTGCAGCGAATACAACCCAATAAGTAGTATTAGCAGACAAAACAACAGGTGTACTTAGCGCTGCCGTTACATCAATTTCAAAAGTATATCCCGTTAAAGTTTTTATCAAAGAATATCCAGGGGCTCCTTTAGCTACATTTATTGCTGCAATTGGATTTCCAGCTCCATTAGGGATTCCAGCAGGGGATCCGGCAGCATCTGCATAAATATAAAGCATTGCTCCTGTTGCAATAGTAGTTTCTAAATTTGATGCATTTTGAAAGCCCAGCACTTTCACTTTTGTTATTCTGCTTTGACTAGCAAGGGTAAAGTCATCTGCAGATGCGACAAAGTTCCCATTTGCCAAAGCGTCAGCAACAATTCCGTTTTGACTTGTAACTGTTTGATTAAAAATTGTTGTTTGCGCGTTTAAAGAGGCTAGTCCTAAAAAAGCAGCCAATAGTAAAGTTCTCTTCATGATGAATAATTTTAGTTTATTACAAAAGTATCAATTTTAAGTTAATTAAACAAAAAATAAATAAATTAAACAAAAAAATAGATAATAAAATAGATAATTATCATATTTGATTTCAAAAAAAACATAAATAATTCAAAACAAAAAAAATATAC
>NZ_JBBGZQ010000044.1:0-15777 GCF_037572595.1 Chryseobacterium sp. MYb328
ATTTTATATAAAATATAATATTATGAATCTTTTTTAAATCTTAAAACCTTCTGAGAACAGCTCTATGTCTATGTTTTTTGAGTTTGGCAAGCATTTTGCAAAATAAACCGCGAATGATTGAAAGATCATAACAAGTAGTAAATAGTAAAATTAAAAAATAAAATTATGAAGAAGTTATTTTTAGGACTGGCATTAACTGCTGGAACATTAGCTTTCGCTCAGGAATCAACAACTGTAAATACATCACCTCTTAAAAAAGATGTTCAACCTGTAAGGTTTGGTATTAAAGCCGGAGGAAACTCAGCGTATTTCAGTGCTCAGAAATTTGGTATGAACAGCCAGAAATTAGGTTTCCATGCAGGAGCTTTTGTGAACATTCCAATCTCTAAACAATTCAGCTTACAACCGGAAGTTTTATATAACCAAATGGGAGCAAGAGATGTGATCTCTTCTGAAACAGTTTATGATAAAACTACAACAGTTCAGGATAAAGTAACAATGAATTATATTTCAGTTCCTTTAATGGTTCAGATGAGACCAATGGATAAATTTTATGTGGAAGCAGGGCCTGAATTCAGTTATTTCATTAACGGAAAAATGAAAGGTGATGTAACTACTAAAAATACTGTAGGAGGTACTACCACTACTGTAACCCAGTCTCACTCTGAGGACATTAACAAAGATGAGATCAATAAATTTAACTTTGGTTTAGCTCTAGGTTTAGGATATGATATTACTAATAATATCGGAATCAACGCAAGATATACCAACAGCTTAACAAAGATTGATAAAATGAGTACAGCTGCATACAATAACAATAGAGTTTTCCAATTAGGTCTAAACTATAAGTTTTAATCAATACTAACCAATTTTTTAACTCCAGATGCATGCAAATGCATCGCATAAAATAGCCGGAAGAATTTCTTCCGGCTATTTATATTTTGGCTCATTAGAATCTGGAAACTGATATATTTGATGCAGTTCAGAAATGAAACTATAAATTTGACACTTTCACCCTTTCTTCATTAAACTATTATTCAAATATCCTGGGATCATCGCTAATCACCCCATCAATTCCCATATTTTTTAATTCCTGTAACCTTTCTTTGGTATTAACAGTCCATGGAATTACCTTCATCCCTAATGAATGGCATTCCTGTACGAGTTCAGGGGTAACCAATCTGTGGTCCGGACTATAGATGGTTGGTGTAAAGCTTAAAAATTTCATATCTCCTGATACTCCATTGAGATGATTTGGATAGAGTTTAAATTTCTCTAAGGGAATATTTTTAAAATAATACTGCTGTTGGGCTAATTTCTTATCATCAACCTTTTCTACAAGTAGAGCTGTCATTATTTTAGGATATTCTTTATGGATGATCTCAAGTGTTCTTGGGTCAAAAGACTGGATAATAACCCTATCCTGAATTCTTTTTTCTACAATGATCTTCATCATCAGATCTACAAATTCTTTAGGTTCCGGATGAAAGATATTGTCAGAGAAAGGACGGGTTTTAGTTTCGATATTATAATAAGGTAAAGGTCTTTTCAACTCACGGGAATAAGATTCACAAGCATCTATAATGTCTGAAAAAAGAGGTTTCTGTACCTTCATTTTCTTCTGATCAGGATAATTTTCCAATTTCTTTAGTCCTACATCAAATGTCTGAATTTTTGCATAAGGCATCTCATAAATTTTGTAATAAAAACCAGAATCTTTTGGAATATAAGTTCCATCAGGTTTTGTGACTAATTCAGGCGAAAGGAAAGAATCATGAGATAAGATCACTTTTTTATCTTTTGTAATGGCAAGATCCATTTCCAAAGTGGTAACATTCATTTTTAAGGCGTTTTTCATGGCTGGAATTGTATTCTCCGGATAAAGGGATTTTCCACCACGATGGGCCTGATTATCGAAAGTTTGTGCTGAATAAAGTTGAGTGGCAATAAGAAATATACCTGATAAAAATGCATTCTTCATATCCTTGATTTTAATCTTATAAAATTAAAACTTACCTGTGTACTGTATAATACCGGAATATTAAGGATATGCTACATTTCATCGTTTTTTTTAATGAAATAAAGTCTTTCTGAATATAGTTTTAAGCAATATGAAAAAGAGTTCTGAGACTCCCTGGAATGACATAGTATAATGTATAATTAAAAAAAAGAGCCAGGCATTTACTACCTGGCTCTCTCTATTTTATGTAAGAAATATTAATTAAATAATTCTACCTCCTCTCCTTTTCCTACCGGATATTCTTCTGTGAAGCATCCAAAACAGTGGTTAGAAGATCCTAAAATTTCTTTTAAATTATCTATGCTTAAAAACTCTAAAGAATCTACTCCTAAATACTTTCTAAGTTCTTCTGTAGACATATTTGCTGAGATCAGATCATCTTTTGACGGGGTATCAATACCCAGATAACATGGAGCAATAATGGGTGGAGAAACACTCCTGAAGTGGATCTCTTTTACGCCTGCATCTTTCAGAATCTTAACCAGTCTTTTAGAGGTCGTTCCACGAACAATAGAGTCATCAATGATTACTACCCTTTTATCTTTCATCTCTGAAATAATCGGGTTCAGCTTAAGGTTCACTACCCTTTCTCTCATCTCCTGTGTAGGAACAATGAAACTTCTTCCGATGTATCTGTTTTTAATCAAAACAGGACGGAAAGGTATTCCTGAAGCTTTTGAGAATCCAATAGCAGCAGGAACTCCGGAATCAGGAACCCCGATGACCAAATCAGCATCTACAGGAGCCTGTTCCCAGATCTTTTCACCGGATTTTTCTCTGATTTCATAAACATTAATGTTTTCTAAAGTAGAGTCAGGTCTTGCAAAGTAGATGTATTCAAAAGAACAGATTCTCTGTTTTCCTTTGGCTTCATCCATCATATAAGAATGAAGTTTTCCAGGCTCATTTTCATTGGTATAAATGATCTCTCCGGGAAGAATATCACGTACATACTGAGCTCCTACAGCATCTAATGCTACAGATTCGGAAGCCACTACATAAGAATGTTCATTAATAGCTCCTAAAACTAATGGGCGAATACCATTGAAGTCTCTGAAAGCAAAGAATTTATTTCTTGTCATTCCTACTACTGAATAAGCACCTTTAATTTTCTCCATAGTAGCTTTAATGGCTCCACGAAGTCCAAGATCTAGGTTTTTCTGAATTAACCTTAAGATCACCTCAGAATCGGAAGTCGCCCTGAAAACTACGCCTTCAGCTTCTAATTCTGTTTTTAATTCTTTCGCATTGGTAAGGTTACCGTTGTGCGCTATAGAAAGTATAATCTGGTCATATTCGTTTTTCGCGAAGAATGGCTGGAAGTTATATTTCTTTTTATCTCCTGCAGTCGTATAACGAGTGTGTCCGATTGCAGAATTTCCCATAAAAGTTTCAGGTTCCTGAATGTCTTTATAAACATCTAAAACCAGTCCTTCATCTTTCATATTGGTAATTCTACCGTCCTTTAAAACGGAAATACCACATGCTTCCTGACCTCTGTGCTGTAATGCAAAAAGCCCGAACTGTGAAAGAGAAAAAGTATCCAGGTCTTCATCTGAATAGAGTCCGAAGATCCCACATTCTTCATTAGGAGAATCTAATCTTTCCTCTTCCTGAGTTCTGAAAAGATTCCTTCCGTAAACCTGGTTTTCAAACTGTTTTAAATATTCACTTTTATGAATGTCTAAACTTTTCATTTCTATTTTTTCTAATTGTAGATCTTAGAAGTCAGATTTCAGATCTCAGACTAAAAGCTAACTTCAAATTTTAATTTTGTTTTAACTAACAAAGTATTTTCAGCACCAATGTCTGATATGTGAAATCTGATGTCTGAAATCTTATTTCTGTAAAAGATTTTTAAGACGGTTGTAAATTTCTACATAAGCCTCAGTAACTTCTCCTAAATCTCTTCTGAATCTATCTTTATCTAATTTCTTCATCGTATCCTTATCCCAAAGTCTGCATGTATCAGGAGAAATCTCGTCTGCAAGGATGATCTCGCCATCTGAAGTTTTTCCTAATTCGATTTTGAAGTCTACAAGGATGATGTTCATCTTATCGAACAGATCGATAAGGATCTCATTAATGTCTGATGTTAATTCATACATTTCATCAAGTTCCTCATAAGTAGCAGCTCCTAAAAATACGGCATGGTGATCGTTGATAAGCGGATCTCCCAATTCGTCTTTTTTATAGCAGATATCAAAGATTGTTACCGGAGACTTGATTCCTTCCTCTACTCCTAATCTTTGTGCCATACTTCCTGCAGAGTAGTTTCTTACAACCATTTCCAAAGGAATAATGGATACTTTTTTTACCAACTGCTCTCTTTCGTCCAATTGTTTGATGAAATGAGTTTTGATTCCTTTTTCATTTAAATATTCAAAAATAAGGGTTGTGATCGCATTGTTCATCTCCCCTTTCAGGTCAACCTGGCCTTTCTTTTGAGCGTTAAATGCTGTAGCATCGTCTTTGAAACGTACTACTACTTCATCAGGATTATCGGTAGCAAATACCTGTTTTGCTTTCCCCTCGTACAACATTTCTTTCTTTTGACTCATAATTTTACTTTCTAAATTGTAGTTAGATTTATTGATTTATTTTATTATTATTCCTGTTAAGACCGCCAGTCCAAAACTTAACAATGTACCAATTAATACATATTCCGTAAGCTTTCTCTGTTTTGCCTGTGCAAGGTCGCTGAACCTGAATACAGATTTGGCAGCCACCATGAAACCTACCCCTTCCCAGTGATTCACCATAATAAAAGTGAATACCAGCAGACGTTCTAAAATTCCGATATATTTTCCGGCACTTGTTAAAGATTCGGTTTGAATAGTGTTGGGTCCATCCGGAGCGGGTGTCCAGGATGACAATAGTATTTTGATAAAGATGGAAGCCGGTGTTGTAAGAAACAAGGCTGCCATAAGTATTTTTAAAAACTCCTGATTCTGTAAAAAACTGAAGTTAAATTCACCAAAATAAAAGGACACCCCTGCAATCACTAAAACATGAAGCAGCTGGTCTATGAAAAACCATCTTTTTTTCGTTTTTGCCTTCTGGAAACTAAGCTTAGCAGCATCAATAATGAAGTGCGTAATGCCAATTAATACAGCAACCCACCAAAGTTGAAGATCCCAAAGAAAAATAAGACTTAAAGCGATATGAATCAGAACATGAAAGTATAAAAACTTACTTTTCAGTTTATTGTTCTCCTTATCAGCAACCCATGAATTTGGCTGAAGTATAAAATCTCCGAGTAGATGTGCCAATATGAGTTTGATAAAGATCATGCTTATAGTTCTGATATTTTCTTTCTGAAATACTGATTGGTTTCCACGATGAGCTCATAGTTGGCTCGTTTCAGTCTCTGGCTTATAGAAGACTGTGAAATAGCAAATCTTTTGGCAAGATCCTCCTGGGTAATATCCTGATTCATGATCATTTCATGAATAATCTCTGAAGTAGCCATAGTCCAGTTATCAAAATCCTTAGATGACCATTTCAATAAAATATTAAGATCCCTGTCTACAGAATCGTTTGAAGTTTTAATTGCTACGGTGTGCCCATCACTCTTCAAATCGTCCAGAAGTCTCCCGGAATTCACATAAGCAGTACCATTAGATTCAGTGATCTTTTCAGAAGAAAAACTTTCTTCACCAATACCTATGGCCATTCTTACATCCAGGTTTTCCTGACTTTTAATAAGGGATTTTATGGCTAGAAAACGCCAGAAAACAGAGTCAATACTGCATTTAAACTGAAATTCATCTCCCCTGTAGATTTCCCATGTATAAGGAGCACTTCCCCAGGTTTCGAGAAGATTTTTAAGCTTGGTAATCCAAACTTCAGTGTCTGCATGCTGTGAATTTATAATATCACCAGTAATGACCGCTATCATACTGCAAATATAAGCATAATTACTTATAAATAAAAAATATAAGCAGAAACACTTATAGATATTGATTATTAGTGAATATGCTTATATCGATTATATAGTAACCGTAAGGTTTTTAAGGATTTAGATGAATTTTAAAATTACAAAAAAGTAAAATAAAATGAAAGGTTTTCATGATGAGCGGAATATTAACTCAACTTTTTTTATATTTTTTTATTCGAGAAGCTGCTTCCTGCTATCCGCTCATACTCCTCGCGCCCGGCTTTTCCTGCCGTATGCTGTGGGGTAACCGCTACTATCAGGGCTAAATAACCTTGTCAAGATTTCAAACCCCGGCAAGGTTAAATTATCTCTAAAAAAATAAAACCTAACAGGTTTCAAAAACCTGTTAGGTTGGTATGAAGTATATACTCTTGCTCTATTTCTTAATAAACTGCTGGGTGTGATCATCCAGTCTTAAAATATAGGTTCCTGTAGGAATTCCTTGTACAGAAATATCTTTCTTGTTTCTGAACGGATCTTTCTCTGTTAGAATCACTTTTCCTGAAAAATCAATGATCTGAGCTGTTTTTATTTTTTCAATTTCCCCGTTTACAAAAAGGCGATCATATACTGGGTTTGGATATATTCCTAATTTTTTATCTTTGGATGCAATAAGTTCTGTTGTGGACAGTGTTCCAAGGTTTTGACAGTAATTGGATGGATAAGAGTCCCATTCTCCGATACTAAATGTACTATTGGGCTGATTGACTGAGCTCTTTCTATATAATGAAACATTACCGTTGTTATTGGATACGTATTTTGTACCAATCGCGTCTACAGTAATTGTTTTATTATAAGCGAGTTCTACATAACTTTCGCCTTTGAAAGTCATGGGATCAGAAGCCGTGACAAATTTAGCCTGATTATTAGAATAACACGATAAAGTAGCTTTGGGATTCAGGATTACAAAAATTTCATTATTGCCTATTTTACCTTCCAATTCATAAGTATCTGCATTATAAATAGCTCCTGAAACATTATTCTTAAGCTGAATATTAACCCTATAATTATTTAAATTAACTTCATGCCCCGTCTTATTTACAATTTCCAATGCATTATTCTTAATAGTATTGGTTATATTATTGGTTCCTGAGATATACTTTGTGATCATAAGATCAGCAGCATATGAGTCTGAAGCAATAGTGGCAGCTGTAACAGCATTACTGAACGGAGACTCCAGATATCCTTTATCAAAAGCCTTTACTGTAAATGTATAGGTCGTAGACGGGTTCAGGTGATCTATAGTTATAGAAGTTCCTTTGGTAACGGCAACAGGGGTTACTGAATCATTCATATACACCCTGTATCCTAAAATATCTGTATCAGGTGATGCAGCCCAATTCAGGTTGACAAAATAAGCATTTTGTTGCGTTGAAACCAGAGATCCGGGAGCTGCAGGAGCAATATTATCTGGGGTTTCAGACCAGATCATGTCAATCCATTCGGGATGGTCAATGAACGGATTTCTATTTTTCTGTATGGTATATATTGCATTATTTCTATCAATTTCTCTCTGTGAAACAGGATCCATTGCACTCCATTGCTTAAGCATAGCAACATAAGGAATATCAATTGCTCTTTCTTCTGTCCCGTCAAGCGGGCATTGATCTGTAGCGGGTGTTATTGTTGCAGATGTGCTGTATGCCGTATTAAACGAGCCTAATTTACCTTCATATCTCACAGCGAAATACAGTAAAGTTCTCGCAACATCTCCTTTGAATTCATCAATAGGCTCATAGACCCTTCCCGCATAAGGATAATTAGGAATTGCAGCCTTGGATATCTTCGAAGTGTTGGTGAAAGTATAATAATTAGTAGTACCTGCTATTCCATAAGGATAGTTATTTCTTAGCTGATTGATTCTGGCGTCTGCCGGAACAATAAAATTCAGATCTGAATACATGGGATAATCACTAATCTTAGAGCTTGTGCTGAATGTACTTTGAGGCATCATGTGCTCCCTGTTATACCCCATTCCTTCAGCACTTGCACCTGAAACCAATTGATCTATTTTGTATTCATAAGCATCTTGTCCTAATGGGATTTCGGAATAGATATCCAGAAGATATTCAGTATTAGAAGCATTATGATCATAATATTTATCTAGATCCGTCTGGCTGTAAAATCCAGGAAGATCATCATAATGCCAATTGACAGTTTTTTCTGAAATAATATCATGAAGTTTAGATTTCAGGGCATAACCAGTTAATCCGGTTGTACCATTATAATATCCGGCAGGAGCCTGCGCAGAAATATAAGAAGAAATTAAAATAATAGGAAGTAGAATTTTTTTCATGCCTTAAAAATTGGGAGGCTAAATTAGTAAAATAAAATACGCAAAAGTTTGAATATTTTATTAAGAAAATATTAAATATTGAAATATAAAAAATTGGAAATTAAAATATTGGGTACGATCCTATTATGGATGTAATAATTTTTTTTAGCATTCCGTCAATTTGGTTATCTTTGGGAACTAACTATTATCAATATGAATACAGAGACAATTGACAACATCAAAATGATAGCGGAGACAGCTAGAGAATTTGCAGAGAAGAATATCCGACCGAATATTATGGAGTGGGATGAAAGCCAGACTTTTCCAAAAGATTTATTTCACCAACTGGGAGAAATGGGTTTTATGGGAATCGTAGTGCCTGAGCAGTACGGAGGTTCCGGTTTAGGTTATCACGAATATGTTACTATCCTGGATGAAATTTCTCAGGTAGACCCGTCTATTGGCCTTTCTGTAGCAGCGCACAACTCTCTTTGTACAAATCATATTTATGAGTTTGGAAATGAAGAACAGAGACATAAATGGCTTCCTCAGTTGGCTTCCGGAAAAGTAATCGGAGCTTGGGGATTAACGGAGCACAACACCGGTTCAGATTCAGGAGGTATGTCTACCACTGCCGTGAAAGATGGTGATGAATGGATCATCAGCGGAGCTAAAAACTTTATCACCCACGCTATTTCAGGAGATATTGCGGTAGTAATGACCAGAACAGGTGAAATAGGAGCTAAAAATAACTCTACGGCTTTTGTTTTAGAAAAAGGAATGCCCGGATTTACTTCAGGAAAAAAAGAAAATAAATTAGGAATGCGTGCTTCTGAAACGGCAGAATTAATTTTTGATAACGTACGTGTACCGGATTCTTACCGTTTAGGTGAAGTAGGTGAAGGTTTCAAGCAAGCTATGAAAATCCTTGACGGAGGTAGAATTTCTATCGCTGCATTAAGTTTAGGTACTGCAAGAGGAGCTTACAAAGCGGCTTTAAAATATGCTAAAGAAAGACACCAGTTCGGAAAATCAATCTCTGAATTCCAGGCAATCAACTTTATGCTGGCTGATATGGCTACAGAAATTGATGCTTCAGAACTTTTGATCCAAAGAGCAGCAACATTGAAAAATGCGAAACAAAAAATGACAAAAGAAGGAGCAATGGCAAAATTATATGCTTCTGAAGCTTGTGTAAGAATTTCCAACAATGCTGTTCAGATCTTCGGAGGTTACGGATATACAAAAGACTTCCCAGCTGAGAAATTCTATAGAGATTCTAAGCTTTGCACTATTGGTGAAGGAACTTCTGAGATCCAGAGACTGGTGATCGGAAGAGATATTACAAAATAATTTTAATCTTCATACAAATGATCAAACAGGCACTTTTAAGTGAATTTCTGCATGAAGCGGAAAACACCAGAAAAATTTTAAAAGCAATACCTGACAGCGCTTTAGACTGGAAACCGTCTGAAAAAAACTGGACTACCGGTCAGCTAGCCTCTCATATTGCAGAAGTTTACAACTGGTACGACCCAACCTTTAACCAGGATGTTTTTGACATGGGTAACTATCAGTACGATAAAGGTGATATTTCCAAAGCTGAAAATATTGTAGCGAAATTTGAAGAAAATGTAGCTAGAGCACAGAAAGTCCTGGAAGATTCCGATGAAAGCACTTATTTCAACGAATGGAAGATGGAAATGAATGGGAATGCTATATTCCCTGCTTCCCCAAGAATCCAGGTTATAAGAGGTTTTCTTTACAATCATTTGTACCATCACAGAGGTGAGCTGGTTGTTTATTTAAGATCAACCGGAAATAAAGTTCCCGGACTTTACGGCCCTACTGCTGATGATAAAATGTAACTAAAAATTACTTTAATTGATAATGAATGACATGCGTAAATTACGCATGTCATTTTTTCATTTTGGGACATTGTCGTTTTAAGGATATTCAATGTATTACATAATATGTTAAATGCATAATCAAAAAAAATCTTAAAAATTTTTGTTTTTCGTAATATAATTTTTATTAATTTCGATTTACCATAATAAAAACAAATATTTAATATGAAAAGACAATTAACCCTGCTTGGGATGCTTCTTATTACCGGAGTTGCCTTCGCACAGACTGACCGCCTTTGGTCTCAGGAAGTTTCAAGAACAGCTTCACAGCCTTTTGAAAACAAAACCAGCATTCGAAACCCCAAATTATTCAACCTGAATATCGATGGATTGAAGAATGCCCTTGCTAAAGCACCAAAGAGACTGGCAGTCGGCGAAAAATCAGAAGTCATCATTTCCTTTCCGAACTCTGATGGTAAAATGGAAAATTTCAAAGTAAAAGAAAATTCCAACTTCACTCCCGAATTGGCAGCCAAATATCCAGACATTAAATCTTATGTTGGCCAAGGGCTTGAAGATCCTAATTCAACAGTGTATTTCAGTATTTCTCCACTAGGCCTGTCGTCTATGGAAATCTATGGTGATAAATCAGCTGTTTTTATTGAGCCTTATTCAAAAGATCTTTCTACGTATGTTGTTTACAAAAAATCTGATAAAAATGATGATCTTAGTAAATTTGAATGTACTGTAATAGATGTAGCTAAAAAAGGAGTATCTAATACCAGTATTGCAGCAAGACCTAACGCTGATGACGCTAAATTAAGAACATTCAGACTGGCATTATCCTGTACAGGTGAATATACTACTTATTTTGGAGGAACAAAAGCTCAGGCACTGGCAGCAATGAACAACACAATGACCCGTGTGAACGGTGTTTTTGAAAAAGATTTCGCTGCAAGAATGGTTCTTATTGCTAATAACGATGCTGTAATTTATACGAATGCTTCTACGGATCCTTACTCTGCTTCATCCGGAATGAGCAGCTGGAATTCTCAGTTACAAAGTACACTTACTTCTGTTATTGGAGAAGCGAATTACGATATCGGACACTTATTTGGTGCTTCCGGAGGTGGAGGAAACGCAGGATGCATTGGCTGTATTTGTACCAATGGCTCAAAAGGAAGTGGCTATACTTCCCCTGCAGATTCAATTCCTTCAGGAGATAATTTTGATATCGATTATGTAGCTCATGAAATGGGCCATCAATTCGGTGGAAATCATACCTTTTCTCATGGAAATGAAGGCACAGGCGTGAATATGGAACCAGGCTCAGGATCAACCATTATGGGATATGCAGGAATTACCAGCCAGGATGTTCAGCCTCACTCCGATGCATTTTTCCATGCTGTAAGTATCCAACAAATCACCAATAACATTAAAGCTAAAACCTGTTCAGTCAATACGAATACAGGAAATTCTATTCCAACAGCAAATGCAGGTTCAGACTATACAATTCCAAAAGGAACACCATTTGTATTAACCGGAACCGGAACAGATGCAGACGGAGATTCATTAACCTATATCTGGGAACAGATGGATAATGCTTCTTCTTCTCAAACCGGAGCAAGCTCTGCTGCAAGCGCAACAAAAGCTTCAGGTCCTAACTTCAGATCATGGGCACCAACAACTGTTCCTACAAGATATTTCCCAAGAATGGCTTCTATCTTAGCTGGAGCAACCACAACAGCCGGTTCGGAAATTACTGTAGAAGCCCTTTCTTCAGTAGCAAGAACATTAAATTTCAGATTTACCACCCGTGACAACAAGGCTGGAGGTTCAGGAAACAATTCAGATGATGCTGTAATTACAGTAAACAGTACTGCAGGACCTTTTGCTGTGACGTCTCAAAACTCAGCAACAACTTATACCGGCGGAAGTTCACAAACCGTAACATGGGATGTGGCAGGAACTACAGCTAATGGTGTAAATACGGCTAATGTAGATATTCTTTGGTCTACAGACAGCGGGAATACATGGACTACTCTATTATCAGCAACTCCTAACGATGGTTCACAAGCTGTAACAATTCCTAATGCTTCTACCACTACAGGAAGACTTATGGTAAAAGGTTCTAATCATATTTTCTTCGATGTAAATAATGCCAATATTTCTGTAAATGCAGGATCAGGAACCCCTGATACGGTTGCTCCTACAGCACCTACCCTTGCAGCTTCAGGAACTACTTCTACAAGTACAAACCTTTCCTGGTCAGGTGCTACAGATAATGTAGGCGTTACAGGATATGATGTGTACATGGGAGCTTCATTAATCGGTTCTACAGCATCTACTACCTATACCGTAACAAGCTTAACTCCGTCCACTACCTATAGTTTCTCTGTAAAAGCAAAAGATGCAGCAGGTAATGCATCCTCTTCAAGTAATACAGTGAATGTTACAACACTTGCCGGTGGAGGAACTGTTACTTACTGTTCAGCTTCAGCATCCAATACTGCTGATGAAAGAATAGGAAATGTGAAATTCGGGACTATCAATAATACTTCAACAGGAACAGCAGGATATGAAAACTTTACAACCGTTTCTACTAACGTAACGAAAGGAACTGCTTATACACTTTCTATCACTCCGGTTTGGACTTCTACGAAGTACAATGAGGCTTATGCTGTTTATATTGATTATAACGGAGATGGAGACTTTACAGACAGTGGTGAACTTGTATGGTCAAAAGCAGGTTCTACAACAACGCCTGTTACAGGATCAGTTACTATTCCATCAACAGCAACTCTTGGTTCAACAAGAATGAGAGTGATGATGAAATACAGCTCTATTACTACTTCATCTTGTGAAGCTTATACCTACGGACAAGTTGAAGATTACACTGTTAACATTGTTTCTTCAGGAAGAGGAGAACTTTCGAATACAAATAATCTGATTACAGATATCAAACTATACCCTAACCCTGTAAAAGATATTATGTATATCTCCAATACAACATCTGAAGAATATAAAATCTTTGATATGGGAGGAAAAGTAGTTAACTCAGGAAAACTTCAGAGAGGATCTGTGAATGTAAGCAACCTGATTAAAGGAGCTTATACCATTCAGATCGGTGAAGTATCAAAACGATTTATTATAAATTAATAACTATTAAAATTAAAATAACACAAAAGACTGTTCTACATGGAACAGTCTTTCTTTTTATCGCTGTTTTAATTGTTATTTTTCATTTAATTATAGAATCTATTGCCAATAATTGAAATATCCTATGATAATTTTGAATTTTAAATAATCCTTTTTTCATAGTTTTAAACAAGATAAATAAAATTACACTTTTATATGAAAAAACAATTATTGATGATGGGAATGCTTGTACTATCAGGTTTTTCCTTCGCACAGACAGATCATCTATGGACTCAAGGGGTGGAAAGAAATTCTTCACCTGTTTTTGAAAACATGATTAATATAAGAAGTCCGAAAATTCTCCAATTAAATATCAATGGGTTGAAAAATTCATTGGCAAGTGCTCCTAAAAGATTGACTGCTGGTGAAAAATCTCAAATTATCATTTCTTTCCCCAATGCGGAAGGTAAGATGGAAAAGTTTAAGGTGACAGAAAATTCAAATTTCCAGCCCGAACTGGCATCAAAGTACCCGGACATTAAGTCTTACATTGGAGAAGGTATAGAAAATCCTGACGCAACAGTTTACTTTAGTATTTCCCCTTTAGGGCTTTCTTTTATGGAAATTTATGGGGATAAATCGGCCACTTTTATTGAACCTTATACTAAAGATTTATCTTCTTATGTGATTTATAAGAAATCTGATAGAAAAGATAACTTAAGTAAGTTTGAATGTACCGTACTAGAGTCAGCCCAAAAAGGAACTTCTTCAAAAATTGCTGCCAGAAATGCCAATGATTCAACACTGAGGACATTTAAATTAGCTCTTTCCTGTACAGGAGAATACACAACGTATTTCGGTGGAACGAAAGCACTGGCGTTAGCAGCGATGAACAATACTATGACCCGTGTAAACGGTATTTTTGAAAAAGATTTTTCAGCAAGAATGGTTATTATTGCTAATAATGATCAATTAATTTATACCAACGCCTCTACAGACCCTTATTCAGACGCAAACGTAGGAACTGCTAAAATCAATGCTAATAATACCAAAGGCTGGAGTTTGCAATTACAAAATACACTGACTGATGTTATAGGAAATAACACCTATGACATTGGACATTTGTTCGGAGCTACAGGAGGCGGAGGCAACGCCGGATGTATTGGTTGCATTTGTGTAGATGATACATCATCTACTTTAGATAAAAATAAAGGAAGCGGTTATACCTCTCCAGCAAACGCTATCCCTTCAGGTGATGCTTTTGATGTCGATTATGTAGCTCATGAAATGGGGCATCAGTTCGGCGGTAATCACACCTTTTCTTTTGACAATGAAGGCACTGGAGTCAATATGGAGCCCGGATCAGGTTCTACAATCATGGGGTATGCAGGAATTACAGATCAGGATATCCAGCCTAATTCTGATGCATTTTTCCATGCTATAAGCATTCAGCAGATTACCAATAATATTAAAACGAAAACATGTTCTGTAGATACATCTACAGGAAATTCAATTCCTACAGCCAATGCAGGTTTAGATTATACCATTCCTAAAAGCACACCTTTTATGCTGACCGGATCGGGCACCGATGCAAATGGGGATTCCCTTACCTATATTTGGGAACAAATAGACAATGCTTCATCTACTCAAAAAGGGACTAGCTCTGCAGCCAGTGCTACAAAAAAATCAGGCCCTAATTTCAGATCATGGACGCCTACTACCTCACCTATAAGATACTTTCCAAGAATGGCTTCCATATTAACTGGAGCAACCACTACAGCAGGTTCAGAAATTACTGTTGAAGCGCTTTCTTCAGTAGCAAGAACATTAAACTTCAGACTTACTGTTCGTGATAACAGAGCTGGAGGATCTGGAAATAATTCTGATGATACAAAGATTACGGTAAATGCTACTGCAGGCCCTTTCAATATTACTTCACAGAATAGTGCGGTTTCTTATGCTGGAGGGAGTACACAAACCATTACCTGGAATGTGGCAGGAACTACTTCAAATGGTGTAAACACAGCCAATGTAGATATCCTTTGGTCGACTAATAATGGAAGCAGCTGGACTACTCTACTGGCAGCAACCCCAAATGATGGTTCGCAGGCTGTAACAATCCCCAATGCTGCTACTACATCTGGAAGAATTATGGTAAAAGGAACCAATCATATTTTCTTTGATGTAAATAATGCCAATATCTCAGTAACTCCTAAGGCTATAAAACTTGTAGATAAAGAAGTATCAAGAGAAACATCAGCAGATATGAAACTATATCCAAATCCTGTGAAAGATGTTCTAACGATTTCAAATACAAATACTGAAGAATATAAAATCTTTGATATGTCTGGAAAACTGGTACACTCAGGAAAACTTCAAAGAGGCACTGCCAATGTAAGCAGCCTTATAAAAGGAGCCTATATGATTCAGATAGGAGAAACAACAAAACGATTCATTAAGGATTAATTGCCTTAATATAAAAAATTAAAAGATGTGAAACTGCTCTATTACAGAGCAGTTTTTTATTTGTTTATATTCAGTTAGTTATCTATTTTAC
>NZ_JBBGZQ010000045.1:0-13078 GCF_037572595.1 Chryseobacterium sp. MYb328
GTTTTGAATGATCTAAAAAAATCACGGCAACATGAAAAAACAATTATTAATGATGGGGATGCTAGTGTTATCAGGCATTTCTTTTGCGCAAACAGACCGTTTATGGTCTAAAAGGTCCCAGGAAAATTCTTCACCCGTTTTTGAAAATATGAAAAATATTGACAATCCGAGAATTTTCCATTTGGATATTAATGGATTAAAAAGCGCACTCACAAGAACACCAAAAAGAGCAACAGAAAAATCTTCAGTTATTATTTCTCTTCCTAATTCAACAGGAAAGATGGAGCGTTTCAGGGTAACGGAAAATTCAAATTTCGATCCTGAATTAGCAGCCAAATATCCGGATATTAAATCTTATATTGGCCAGGGAATAGAAGATAAAACTTCTACGGTTTATTTCAGTATTTCTTCTTTAGGATTGTCTTCTATGGAAATTTATGGTGATAAATCAGCTGTTTTTATTGAACCTTATGCCAAAGATCTTTCCACTTATGCTGTTTACAAAAGATCAGACAGAAAAAATGACCTGAATAATTTTGAATGCAAAGTTCTGGAATCTGCACAAAAGGGAACATCCAACGTAATCACAGCCAAAAATGCTGATGATGCTGTATTAAGAACATTCAGACTGGCATTATCCTGTACCGGGGAATATGCAAATTATTTTGGAGGAACCAAAGCTGATGCTTTAGCAGCCATGAATAATACCATGACCCGTGTCAATGGTATTTTTGAAAATGATTTTGCTGCAAGAATGGTTCTGATCCCTAATAATGACACAATTATTTATACTAATGCAAACAATGATCCTTACTCTCTATCCATAGAAATGTACAAATGGAACTTCGAACTTATGAATGATCTGAATTCAAAAATAGGTAATGAAAATTTTGACATCGGACATTTATTTGGAGCTACAGGAGGTGGTGGTGATGCAGGGTGTATAGGATGTATTTGCAGTAATGACATGTCTGTTGTTGTAAGTCAGGGCGTTAATACTCCAATCAATTATAAAGGAAGTGGTTATACATCTCCTTCCAGTGGAGGTCCTAAAGGTGATACTTTCGACATTGATTTTGTAGCTCATGAAATGGGACATCAATTTGGAGGAAACCATACATGGTCCTACTCTACACAAAGCGATTTACAATCTGTTGAACCGGGCTCCGGATCTACAATTATGGGATATGCCGGAATTACAAGTTATGATGTTCAGCCTCACTCTGATACATTTTTCCATGCCATAAGCATTCAACAGATCACCAATACTATTAAATCTAAAACCTGTTCTGTAAATACACCTACAGGTAATTCAGTTCCTACGGCCAATGCAGGAGCAGATTACACTATTCCTAAAAGTACACCATTTGTACTTACAGGCTCAGGAACTGATACAGATGGAGATTTACTTACCTATATCTGGGAACAGATGGATAAGGGAACTTCTTCTCAAACAGGAAGTAACTCTGCGGCCACATCAACAAAAACAAATGGGCCAACATTCAGATCATGGGTGCCCTCTGCTTCACCTGTAAGATATTTCCCTAAAATGACTACTATTTTAACAGGAGCAACAGAAACAATGGGATCAGAAATAAGAGTGGAGGCTTTATCTTCTGTTTCAAGAGATCTGAATTTCAGATTAACCGTAAGAGACAACAGATTAGGAGGAGCAGGAAACAATTCTGATGATGCAAAAATCAGAGTGAACGCTGTTGCGGGTCCTTTTATTATCACATCACAGAATGCTGCAGTATCTTATGTAGGAGGAACTTCACAAACAATAACCTGGAATGTGGCAGGCACAACCTCTAATAATATCAATGCTGCCAATGTAGATATCCTTTGGTCTACTGATAATGGAGAAACCTGGACTACTTTATTGACAGGAACACCGAATGACGGTTCTGAACCAGTAGTAATCCCTAATGTTGCAACCAATTCGGGGAGATTCATGGTAAAAGGAAGCAATCATATCTTTTTTGATATCAATAACGCTGATATTTCTGTAACTGCCGGCGAGTTGTCTACCGCAGAGACTCAACTGAAAGATTCTGTAGAAATTAAGCTGTATCCAAACCCAGTGACGGATATCCTAACCCTTTCCAATACAAGGTCAGAAAGATATAAAATCTATGATATGTCCGGAAAACTGATCATGGAAGGTGCTCTTCAGAACGGAACAATCAATGTAAGCAGTCTGATCAAAGGAAATTATGTTATTCAAATTGAGAAATTCTCCAAGATGTTCATTAAAAAATAACGTATTAAGAACACATTATTATAAAATAAGCTACCTCATTTTTTGAAGTAGCTTATTTTTATATCAGGTTATTAAAAATTACAATTTTGTGGCAACAAAGATTTTCATTGGCCAATTAAGATTAAATGTCCCATCTTCTTGTTTTTGAACTCCCAATAATTCATGTGCTGCATTCAGGCAATCTTCAGGAGTTGTTGAAGTCATTGCGTGGAACTTGTATATAAAATCACCAATCTCTTCCTCTTTTTTAAACTTCCATTGTAACGGCAGATCATATATTTCAGGATTTGAGAATCCACTTATTGCACAAAGTGTTTCTGTAAAGCCATCACTCCAAAATGCCACTTCATGACCTGTTACACAATGTTTAGCAACATGTCTGTCAAAATAATCAGCTAATTTAGTAGATGACCATACATCACCAATTACCAACCTCCCATTTTTTTTCAGAATACGGGAAAAATTACCAAAGGCTTTTGTTTTATCAAAACAATGATGTAGTGCACCAAAGCTCCAAACAGCATCAACTTTTTCTTCTGGAAGCGAAATATGATCTGCTCCCTCTTGTAAAACCTCAATATTTTCTTTCTTTAATTCTTTAACTCCATTAAGCTGATCGTCTGAGGGGTCAGAAACAATAAGCTTCCCTGCAGGCAACATATCCGCCAATATTCCTGAAAAGAACCCACTTCCTGCACCTGCTTCCAGAATAACTTCATGAGATTGGGGAGCAAGATATTTTTTCATTACATATATATCACTTTCTCTTGCGTCGGGATAATCGTTAAGAGCCTGTTTGTACATTTGCGATCTTAATCCATTAAATAAGATTTGATTTTCTTTCATAATATTTTTGTTGGTGTGTATGAGTAATTTTTAAATAAAAAAAACTGTTCATAATTATTTATGTTTAATAAAAACAGTTCTATAGTTCCAAAAAACATCACATAATTCGTAATATAAATCTTATATATTAAAAATATACTATAAATTCATTTTTTTAACTTAAATTTATCGCCCAAGACAAGTACCGTTACCTGTTTGTATTTAAAGGAGGCTTTCCATAGCTTTTCTTATGATGGATCATTCTATTCTTTTGATTCCTTTTTCCTTCATTTTAGAAGACAAGGTTCATTATATTAAATCAAATATTCTTTGATAAAGAAAACACCTGTACACTTGTAAAAGATAATCTATTCTATATAAGCATTGCTGTTGGCCTGCATCCCTGATAATACCTATTTAAATTTTTACATAATTTAATTTATATATATGAAACATTTATTTAAGTACATTTTATTTCTGGCCATGGCATCTTTTTCTATGGCCTGTAGCTCTGATGACAGAGAAGAAGAAATTATTATCCAGCCAAGTCCGGTAAAAATCGTATTTTTCAAAAATGCTGATGATTTTGCGACGACTTATGATCCGGACAATAAAGTAAGCCAAACAATCAGGATGCAGGCATTTGACCTGTATAAACAAGGAAACTGGAAAGAGCTTGAAAAACTATTCCAGACTAATAACCTGAATAGCGGCTGGCCACCGGCAAACGGCGGTTACAATATTGTAGATGATGTTGCAATACAGGCCGGACAAAAATATGACCGATATAGTGGTGCTGTTGGAAGCTATAACGGAACCGGAAATCCTACGCTAGGCGGGAATTTTACCAGCCCAATCATCAATGGATATGTATATACTTTCACAGAAAGGGCTTTAAACCAGCCTGAAAACAAATATGATTTCTATTATCAGATAGATGTCCTTAATGCATTGCCTTTTAGATCTCAAACGGCAGATATTATTCCCTGGTTTAATCAAACCGGAAACGGAAAACAGACCATGTGGAAAATTCCCATTGACATTAATACCGGATATCCGAAAACTTGGAATAAATTAGCAGAAGAAGGATATATTAAAATTACCATTAAAAAAAGCCCAAGTGGAAAATACCCTAACCTGGAAGGGACTGTGATCCAGTAAACAATTAAGCTCAGATGTATTCAATATCAAAAAAAATAAGAATTGGTAAAAAAGCCCTGCTCAAGAAAGACAGGTTCATTAATGACGAAGCAATTCCGGCAGCCATAACCCAGTTTGCCTGCTATGAATGCAGTCATGAAAATTTAATTGAAATCTCTCCCTATCAGTCGGGTTTTCCGATCATGAAGATCTACCATGAAGATCTGGTAGCATCAAAATCAGAACTGTTAAAAATGGGAATGGTTACCGAAACTTCACAGAGAATGCAACATTATGGAGAATTAACAGTAAATGATCTGCCTACATTATACTTCGGAACCACCTGCACATCCTGCAGCACAAACTATATTTGTATATTTAGCTATGGAGAAAAACAGCCAGGTTTAGAAATATTAAATATCTCCGGAATTTGGGAATATCAGGAATTGGAATAATTAAAATTGAATACCACCAATAGATTTTAAATAAGAACCACAGCTCTAGAGTTGTGGTTTTTTGTATCATATTAAAAATTACTGACACTTAAAATTATCCAAAACCATTTAAAAACACAAACATCTGTGAAAATCTGCGTCATCTGTGGTCTAGAAACCTATTTCAATCCAACATTTCTTCTATTTTCCCTTCATTCATGATATTTTGTGAAAGTTTACTTTATGAGTTTACAATTCGTTTTTTATCTTTGTGGTAAATAAAAAATTTCATGGATAAAATTGATAGTTTGAACCAAGTAGCAGAATTCCATACTACTTTCAAAGCCCCTATTCTAGACACCCCACAAATTCCTTCTCCGGAAAGATGCAATCTTAGAGTAGAACTTCTACAGGAAGAACTTAATGAACTGAAACAAGCGATTGCTGACAATAATATTGTAGAAATTGCAGATGCTCTTTGTGATTTACAGTATGTTTTAAGTGGTGCTGTACTGGAATTCGGACTTGGCAACAAATTTGTAGAGCTATTCAACGAAGTTCAGCGTTCTAATATGTCTAAAGCATGTGATAATGAGGAACAGGCTAATGAAACCGTTGAATTCTATAAAGAAAAGGACGTAGAATCTTTTTATGAGAAATCTGGTGAAAAGTTCAATGTGTACAGAAAAGCAGATCATAAAGTATTAAAAAACAAATACTACTCTCCTGCTGATCTAAAGTCAATTATTGAGAAATAAAATATGAAAAAATTTATTACAAATATTGTTGCCGCTTCAAGTTTATTTTTAGCTACCCAAGAGCTTAGTGCTCAGAAAGTAGTGGTTAACCGCGAAGTCACCACCGAAAAAGATGGCAAAATGCTTCTGGGACATCAGTTGAAGGGACAGTTTTTGAAAGCTCCTTATGCTGACTGGTATGTAAAAGAGCATGATGAATATGCTTTGGACCAGAAGGCAGTCAGTGAACTGAGAAAGGAAAGGCTGGGATCTTATGATATCATAGTTTTCATGGGAACCTGGTGTGAAGACAGTCACAGAGATTTTCCAAGACTGATGAAAATTCTGGAAGATATAAGCTATCCTGAAAGCAAGCTGACCATTATCGCTGTTAACCGTAAAAAAGAATCTCCTAGTGGAGACGAATCTCTTTATAACATCCAGAAAGTTCCTACCATTATCCTGAAAAGATATGGAAAAGAAGTAGGTAGAATTGTAGAAATGCCTACCAGTGGATATATTGAAAGAGATTTAGCTGAAATTCTGAAAAAGAATGACTCCTCTATAATTAAAGAAATTTTTAAATAGATTTGAGAAATTATAAACCAATTTTATCGTTTGCAGCGGGGGCCGGTGTTATGGTTCTTCTGTTTTTTGGGCTTAAATCCTGTCTTAATCTTGGTAAGAAAACGGAAAAGTCAGATTATTATATCCTGACCAACCAGATCTCCAAAATGAATAAGATGGTGGTGATAGAACAGAACAATTCCAGCATGCAGAAAACCAAAATGGGCTATGAATTCATGGGTAAAGAGGTTTCCAGTAACAGTATTATTACCTTTACAAAAACCAATGCACAGGTTTCTTATGATCTGAATAAAATGAAGATTGAAGTAGACTCCATCAACAAGAAGCTGGTCATCACTGAACTTCCTGATGCAGACATCAGGATTACACCCAGTGTTGAAATTCAATCCCTGGATGATTCCTTTTTTAATAGAATTTCTGAGAAGGATATTAAAAATGTAACGGCAAAAGCTAAGGAAACAGCAACTAAATCTATTGATCAGAACCAGTTGAGAACTGAAGGACGAAAGCAATTGATGGAAAATCTTGATAATATTTTTGTTTTGGCAAAGGCTTTGAATTATACTATAGAAGATAAGACCGGAAAGATCGGTATTCTTGGACTCTAAAAATAATTCAGCAATGGACTCAAAAGGAAATAACAAGAAAAAGGAATCTGCCAATACCGCAGAAACCCAAAAGCAAAATCAGGATTTCCAGAATATTCCTGCTTCATCGAAAAAGGTTAATCCCCCTGATATCGACAAGGAAGACATTCAAAAAGCTTCCAAAAACAAATCAGGAAAAACGGATAATACAAAAGAGTAAAAAAACTGTTAAGGTTTAAATATTTCAGAAATAAAACGAAAGGATCTGTCTCATAAGAGGCAGATCCTTTCTTCTAACTATCTATCTAAGTGAACCTTCACATATAACTACACAATGGTAGATTTTCCAATTTTTACATTTTCAAAATTATAATAGGACTTCTCCGAATACCTGATATGATCCGCAATAAAGCTTCCCACTTCACTGGTAGAATAATATTGTTTGGTATTAAGATCTATCGTCACATATTTATTTTCGATCGCATACTCTACAGACTGCCTCAGTTTGTTGGCGGCAGACTGTAATCCAAGATGATCCAGCATCATTGCCACACTTAAAATAGAAGCAATAGGGTTGGCAATTCCTTTTCCTTTTGCCTGTGGATAAGAACCGTGAATAGGCTCAAACAATGCATTATTCTCTCCTACTGATGCCGACGGAAGCAATCCGATAGACCCTCCAATCACACTGGCTTCATCAGAAATAATATCCCCAAACATATTCTCCGTTAAAATAACATCAAACTGCTTTGGATTAAGGATCAACTGCATGGCTGCATTATCTACAAACATATAATCTAACTGTACATCCGGATATTCAGAAGCAATTTCCTGGCAGATCTTTCTCCATAATCTGGAAGTATCTAAAACATTAGCTTTATCTATTAAAGTCAGTTTTTTATTTCTTTTCTGTGCTTCCTGAAATGCCATATGGGCAATAGGAAGAATATCTTCTCTGCTGTACTTGCATATATCATAAGCATATGCTCCTTCCGGATCAGTAAATTTTTCTCCGAAGTAAATCCCGCTTACAAGTTCTCTGAAAATCTGAATATCCGCACCTTCTATGATCTCTCTTTTAAGTGGACTTTTTTCAATCAGAGAAGCATATGTTTTTAAAGGACGGATGTTGGCAAATAATCCTAATTCCTTACGAAGTCTCAATAGTCCCTGCTCCGGCCTTACCTTGGCATCAGGATTATTGTCAAATACAGGATCTCCTATCGCTCCGAAAAGCACAGCATCAGATTCCTTACAGATCTTAAGGGTTTCTTCCGGTAAGGGATCTCCTGTTTTAAAAATAGCCTCTGCTCCTATCAACCCGTAATCAAAGTGGAATTTATATTGGAAAGCTTCAGCAATCACATCCAAAATCTTGATGCTTTCACTGATGATTTCAGGGCCAATTCCGTCTCCGGGAAGTACTGCGATTTTAAAATAATTGTTGCTCATTTTTTTTCTGTGTCTTTAGTTCAAATTCTGCGATCGCCTTTTTTTTGCTGATTAAGAAATCAATATCGTCATAGCCATTCATAAGGCATATTTTTTTATAAGAATCAAGTTCAAAAGTTTCTGTGGTATCTTTGAAACTGATAGATTGCAATTCTACATCAATAGCAATTTCATTATCCGGATTTTCATTGATTCCTTCTAAAATTTCCTTTAAGAATTCTTCAGAAACTTTTACCGGAAGAAGGCCGTTATTTAAAGCATTTCCTTTAAAAATGTCAGCAAAATAACTGGAAATAATAACCTTGAATCCATAATCCGTTAATGCCCATGCGGCATGCTCCCGACTGCTTCCACATCCGAAATTATTTCCTGCTACTAAAATCTTGCCACTGAATTTTGGATTGTTCAGTACAAAATCAGGATTAGGCTCATGGGTGTGAATATTGTATCTCCAATCTCTGAACAGATTTTCTCCAAAACCTTTTCTGTCAATACTTTTTAGGAATCTTGCAGGGATAATCTGATCTGTATCTATGTTTTCTGCCGGCAATGGAACTGCACTGGATTTTATAATAACTAATTTTTGCATGTAATTTTAATTTAAACTTTCAAAAGCTGAAATTCTACCTTCTATTGCGGCTTTCGCTGCCGTAAGCGGACTTGCCAGAATTGTTCTGGAACCTTGCCCCTGTCTTCCTTCAAAATTTCTGTTTGAAGTAGAGACACAATACTCTCCCTCCGGAATTTTATCATCGTTCATGGCCAGGCAAGCAGAGCATCCGGGCTGGCGGATCTGGAATCCCGCATCATTAAAGATTTTGTCAAGTCCTTCCTCATAGATCTGCTTTACAACCTGCTGAGAACCGGGAACAATTAATGCTTTTACAGCATCAGATTTACTTTTTCCTTTGATATATTGAGCTGCGGATCTAAAATCTTCAATCCTTGCATTCGTACAGCTTCCTATAAATACATAATTAATTTTTATACTGGATGGAGTCTGCCCGGCTTCCAGTCCCATATACTGTAAAGCTTTTGCTTCAGATTCGTTTTGAGGGACAGGAATAGTTTCATGGATAGAAATCCCCATTCCTGGATTCGTTCCATAGGTAATCATTGGATAAATATCTGATGCATCGAAGGTAAGTTCCTGATCAAAAACAGCTCCTTCGTCAGTCTTTAATGTATTCCAATACGCTATTTTTTCTTCCCATTCTTCTCCTTGTGGAGCAAATTTTCTTCCTTTAACGTATTCAAAAGTGGTTTTATCCGGAGCGATCATTCCGCCTCTGGCTCCCATTTCAATACTCATATTACACACCGTCATCCTTCCTTCCATCGACATTTCTTCGAAAACATTTCCGGCATATTCACAAAAATATCCTGTGCCGCCATCAGTTCCTGTTTTTGAAATAATGTAAAGGATAACATCTTTAGCCTGAACATTATCATTAAGCTTACCGTTTACAGTAATTCTCATTGATTTAGGCTTGTTAAGTAACAGGCACTGACTTGCAAATACCTGAGCTACCTGACTGGTTCCGATTCCAAAGGCAATGCTTCCAAATGCTCCATGCGTTGAAGTATGACTGTCTCCACATACAATACTCATTCCCGGCTGTGTAATCCCTAGTTCAGGAGCGATAATATGGACAATTCCCTGATACTGATGTCCCAATCCGAATAATTCGATATTATTTTTCTGACAATTTTCAGTTAACTGCTGAACCTGATTTCTGGACAATTCATCACGTATTGGTTCTTCCTGATGAAGTGTTGGTACATTGTGATCTGCAGTAGCCACGATCTGCTCTGGTCTGAATATTTCCAGATTTCTGGATTCAAGCTCTGCAAATGCCTGTGGACTGGTTACTTCATGGATCAGATGTTTATCAATATAGATGACCTGTGGCCCGTCAGGAACCGTATCTACTACATGAGCATCCCAAACTTTATCAAAAAGTGTCTTTCTATTTTCGTTCATTTTTACTTTATCTTGAATTAAATCAAACCCTATCCTATTTTTCTGCTGCATGTTTCCATGATCAATGCCAGATCTTCATTACCGATTTCCTTTTTAAGATCTGCTATTTTTAAGAATTCCTGATACAGGTAATCCAATTCATCTTTGGTGACATCATGACCAATATGTTTAAAACGGTAAGCTAATGCTGAACGTCCACTTCTGGCTGTAAGAATGATGGTAGAAGCATTTACACCCACTTCAGCCGGATCAATAATTTCATAAGTTTCTCTATTTTTGATCACACCATCCTGATGAATTCCTGAGCTGTGGGCAAACGCATTGGCTCCTACAATGGCCTTATTAGGCTGTACAGACATTCCCATTAGATCTGAAACCATAGTGCTCAGTTCATTCAACATTCTGGAATTGATGTCTGTATGGAGATTCAACTGTTTGTGTTGCTTCAGAATCATGACGACCTCTTCTAAGGCTGTATTTCCTGCTCTTTCCCCCAATCCATTAATCGTACATTCGATCTGGCGGGCTCCGTTGATGGCTCCGGAAATAGAATTTGCAGTAGCTAAGCCTAAATCATTATGACAGTGGCATGACAGAACTGCTTTTTCAATTCCTTTTACATTTTCTCTCAGGTATTTTATTTTCTGGCCATATTCTTCCGGTAAACAGTATCCTGTAGTATCAGGGATGTTCAGAACGGTAGCACCAGCCTTAATTACAGCTTCACAAACCTGTGCCAGGTAAGCATTATCTGTTCTTCCCGCATCTTCAGCGTAAAATTCTACATCTTCTACGTAGTTTTTGGCATATCTTACTGCTTCAGCTGCACGTTCTATAATATTTTCTCTTGTTGAGTTGAATTTATATCTGATATGTGAATCGGAAGTACCGATTCCTGTATGTATTCTTGGTTTCTTTGCAAACCTTAGAGCTTCAGCAGCAGTATCAATATCTTTTTTATTTGCCCTTGTCAATCCGCATACTTTTGCATTTCGTACGAGTTTTGAAATTTCAGAAACGGATTCAAAATCTCCAGGACTGGAAATAGGAAACCCTGCTTCAATGATATCAACGCCCAATTCATCAAGCCTTTCAGCAATAATCAGTTTCTGTTTTGTATTCAGTTTACAACCAGGAACCTGCTCCCCATCTCGTAGTGTGGTATCAAAAATTTCAATTTTTTCGGAATTCATAAATGAAGTTTTTTACTTAATTTTGATTCAAAACTACAGCTTGCAATATTTTTTCATTTTCAGTTTTCCAGAAAATTACAATATTCAACAGTTGAAGAATTAGTTTTATCTTATTGATAATTAATTATTTAAATTTTAAAAATTTACAATGGCAGAATTGCAGAAAGATTTTTTGTTTGTATTGGTAAAGTCATTGACGACTTCCGAAAAGCGACAGTTTAAGTTATATGTGAACCGTCTCGGAATTAATGTAGATGCTAAATTTCTGCTTTTATTTGCTGAAATGGATAAGATGAAAGAGTATGATGAAAGTATAATTATCGAGAAGAAAATATCTACGAAACAACAGCTTTCTAATCTTAAAGCACATCTTTATAAACAAATTCTTGTAAGCCTCCGCATGAACCCCAGTCATCAGAATTATAGAATTCAGCTCCGGGAGCAGTTGGATTTTGCCAATATTCTGTACCAGAAAGGGCTTTACAAACAGGCTTTAAAGATCCTTGACAAAACCAAACAGACGGCTTTGGAGTTGGATGAGAAAAGTATCGCCTCCGAAGTTATAGACCTTGAAAAAGTAATTGAATCCCAATTCATTACCAGAAGTATTGAAGGGCGTGCGGAGGAGCTAATAAGACAGTCCCAGGAATTAAGCAAACAAAACCGTTATACTACAAAATTATCCAACCTTTCTCTGAAGTTATACAGTGAAATGCTGACTCATGGTTATGTAAAAAATGATACAGATCGTGAAGAAATTCTGGATATTTTCAATTCTCATATTAAAAATATCAGGTTCGACAAGCTGAATTTTACAGAGAAACTATGGTATTTTAAGGCGCATGTCTGGAAAAATCAGTTGTTACAGGATTATAAATACACCTTGAAATATGCTTATCAATGGGTGGATTTGTTTCATAAAAGTCCGGAAATGATCTTCAGCCATCCGGTTTGGTATATTAAAGGAAATACTTATCTGTTGAAAATCCTGTTTCTGTACGGAAATATTGATATTCTGGAAGAGAATTTTAAGGAATTTAATATAAGAGTTAATGCTGAAAATTTTTCCCAGAATGAGAATCTTCAGTCCCTTATTTTCCTTACACATTACAATACGCTGATGAACATTCATTTTGTTAAAGGTGAGTTTTTTACAGGAACCAAGCTTATTCCTGAAATCGAGTTGAAAATGGAAAAACTTAGAGAACGAATTGATGAGCACCATTTTATGATCCTTTATCTTAAAATGGCTGCCATGTTCTTTGGAAGCAAGATGTACAAAAAGTCGATTGAATACTCTATGAGAGTTATAGAATCGAAGGGAAATGTACAGGAAGACCTGTTGTTTCACACTCGAATTCTGATTCTGATGTCCAAGTATGAATCCGGAAATGATGAAGATTATGATGAGTTCATTGCTTCTACTCTGAAATTTGCCCGAAAGATGAAAAAGCCTGAGGAATTTCACTTTGAAAGCATTCAGTTTTTTAAAAATGTGAATAATCAGTTACCGGATCAAAGACAGAAGGCTTTTGAGATTTTTGATAAGAAGTTAGAAGATTTTTCTCACAATGAATACTATAGACGATCATTATTTTATATTGATATCCATGGGTGGATAAAATCTAAGGTTCAGAATGTAGATGTAATCGAGATTATCAAGCAGAAAGTGAGATACAAGAGGAAAGGCTAACGAATTTTTCTCTCTGATTTCGGAGATTAAGCAGATCATTGGGATTATAGTACGCGATATTGCTTGATCTGCGTGAGGTTTTTTATTTATACGTAAAGCTTTATGATGATGGCTGTATATTTTTATGGAGCTAAGAGTGAGCAGGTGAACTTACCTGATGAAGGGGGTGAAAATGTTTCGGC
>NZ_JBBGZQ010000046.1:0-10518 GCF_037572595.1 Chryseobacterium sp. MYb328
GTAGGAGTGTGTGGGCGCGAGGAGTAAAAGTGGATAGCGGGATTAAGCTCCTCAATGAGTTGGAATATATGAAAGAGTGAAAGGTGAAGAATAGAAAAATTTATAAATTGAAAGCATTTGAGAATTGTAAAGGTCTTCTCAGTTTCAAGAGTGTAATTAGAAAAATCGTTTTACGAATAGCTTATAGGTATAATAGCCGATGAGACAACCAATGGTGTCTGCTACGATATCGAGAGCTTCCATGGACCTTCCCAGTCCCATCTCTTCCTGGAGAATTTCTGTAAGGAAGGCATATATAAGAATGATCTGGAAAAAGTAAGAGAATTTTATTTTGGGAAATGCGGCCATGAATGAGAACCCTAAGGCTGCAAATATACTTAAGTGCAATACTTTGTCAATACCGTTGAACATGAACCAATATTCGTGGTTCTCTTCTCCGGGCTTGAGAAGCATATAAGTAAGAAATGCCCAATAAATGGGCAATATCTTACTAAATATTTTTAAAATTTTATCCAATGATTGCTTTGTAATCTTCTGCAGAAAGCAATTCAGACAGGTCTGCCCCATCAGCAATTTCTAATTTGATGATCCATCCGTCTCCATAAGGATCTGTATTTAACAGTTCCGGCTGATCTTCCAATTCCGAGTTGAACCCGATAACCTTTCCTGCGATAGGTAAGAATAAGTCTGAAACAGTTTTTACTGCCTCCACACTTCCGAAAACGTCCCCGCCATTAAGATCATCATCTACTGTATCAACATCTACATAAACGATGTCTCCAAGTTCTCCCTGAGCGAAGTCTGTAATACCGATTGTAGCCACATTACCTTCGATCTTGATCCATTCGTGATCTTTAGTGTACTTTAATTCTGATGGTGTGTTCATTTTTTAATTTTTATTTTCTACAAATGTATTCAAAATTATAGTAGCTTCAAATATTGGATATAAAAAAAGTCCTTCAAAACTGAAGGACTTTTAAGTTTATGTTATTTCTAGAATCCACCACCGGACTCTCCGAACGTAAATGTTGCTGAAATACCAGCTCTGATCGTAGACAGCGGGAAGGCTGTAGAGATCTTATACTTCGAGGTCATCTGTTCGTAGAAGACTCTCAGGTTAAGACTTTCGGAGACATTGTAATCTGCAGAAAGTTTAATATTGAGAAGTCTCTGTCCTCCTGTCACCTGCGAATCATTCAGGAGGATATTCATAATGGAAGTTTTACTATCTCTTAGTGAAATATCTCCTCTGATATTAAGGTCACTTCCTTTTCCTCTGGTTCCTCTTCCTCTGATATTGGCTGTTCCTAATCTGAAGTTTCGGATAATGTATCCTAATCTCACTACATATTCTGTATTGGAATCTTCAGTCAGGGTATGGTTTACCAATCCTAATACCATCATTCGGTTTTTGTTGTACTGTAATCCGAACTGCATATTGTTTCTCATGGTAACATCTACTCCAAGAAGCGGTGAGAAGGATTCTACATACCCTACCTGAGAAAAGGTATAAGGATTAATCTTATCTCCATTATTCACTTTAATATTACCTGCATCATCTACCGTTTGATAATATCCGTTAGGGTTACTATGGTAATCAATATTACTTTGAATTCCTGTTGCAGTATATGTTGCGGTATAAGCATGTGAGATATCAAACTTCGTAAATTGTCCGCTGATGATCGGAATATTCTTTAATCCGGAATAGGTAATTCTCCAGTTTGGTAATGGCATTCCTGCTTTTTTAGGATTTCCTATCGGAGAAACAGATTTTCCTTCAAGAGCGGCTCTGAATGCCGGGATCAATACATAAGCATTGGCTATACTGTAATGTTTAGCAAATCCATCATTTCCTATTTCGGCATTGGGACCTCCAAGCTGTTGTGAAAGTTTCATTGCATTCTCTCTGATCGCCTGATATACTGCTGCACCATCTTTGAATGACGAATTAAGAAGCATGGTAGAATTTGAATAGGTTATCAGGTCTGTTGCAAAAGTAAAATCAGGATTAGGAACACCTCCATTAACATAATTGAATCCGGAATGAGTGAAGTTACTGTTGAAGTTATGCAGTACACTCAGATCGATTCTAAGGTCGTTCATCGGCATCATCTGCAAGTTTGCCCGCAATTCTCTGGTTGACATTCTTACATATGGATCTGTCATAAACTCAGAGCCACTTACCCAGCCATTTTCCATAACTGTTCTTCTGATATCTGCCTGAGATCCTAATAAGAATCCGATCGTTGGACCTCCTAATGTCTGCCCGGAACCATACCAGTTGGGAGCTGACAATAATCCAGGAAGTACTGTACCGTTGTTTTCGGTATAGCTTACATCCAACTGCTTGAATGAAGTCAGGAAGAATGCTGCACTTTGAAGCACAGTAAGCTTATTCTTGAATTTATAATGCTTATACTTATATCTGTTCTTTTCCCATTGTTTTGTATATACATTATTCAATGAATCCATTTCCTGCTTACGTTTCTGAAGCTTGGTATTAATATCTTTAAAATATTTAAACTGTCCGAAGAATTTAGGAATATCAGCTGATGCCGTTGCCTGAATGACATTCGTATTCTGCCCGATGGAACCTAAGCTTTCTACCTGATTATTATTCGGATTCACCGCACCATATAATGCGGTACTTCTCGCATTCCAGTTATAAGTAAATCCGTATCCAACTTCAGCATCAATAAAGTCCAGATAAGGAAGATACTGGAATGGCAGTTTATAGCTCAATTGTGCTCTGTGATTATACAATACCGGTCTACCTGCTCTGAACACGTTTCCGAAAATTGCTTTATTGTCCATCCCATTGACGTCTATGTTATCATTAAGGGTTCTGGTTGCCGAGTTGATCTCCAGCTTCAATGATTTTGTAAAGTTAAATCCTAAACCATACTGCCATCCGAAATAGAAGTTTCTGTTTCGGATCGATTCCATATCGCCGCTCGCATTTCCACCTAAAATGGCTTCAATATTTCTAAATTCAAGTTCGTTATAGTTCCTGTCAATTTCAGTTCTGAAGGATAATCTTGTCGGAATAGGATTGATATTAAATTCTTTTACCCATCTCAGATACTTAGTAGATTTTGCTGTATCACTGATCATCTTGTTGAAAGGTTTTATCACCCATGGTTTGAAGGTATAGTTGTAATCAATATACCCTCTCAGATACTGTCTGTAATTTCTTTTGGTATAAATATCCCTGAAATAATCATCATTATATATTGCAGTTACAGAAACGTTTTCAATATCATAAAACTTAGCCTTTTTATTCTGATTTACTCTTTCTTTACGCATATTAACAACTCCGATACTTCTTTGCTGTGTATATGTTCTCGCCACTTTTTTCAGCTGCTCCCTGTTTGGAGCCTTACTGAATTCCACGTCTGTATCCAAAGGATTGTACTTCGGATCTTCGATCGTCTGTGAGTAAGAATAGTTTAACGGAATTTTAACTCCTGTTTTCTCCGGTAATAGTTTGTCTACATTCACTGCTGTATTGATGCTGAATGCTGATTGGGTAGACTGTGTTCTTTCCGCCGGTTTTGAATCAATATTTCCAAATCCTACTGAGGTATAAGAAGCATTGGTATTAACGGTCGCAAAATCTCCTAAGTTGAAGTTCAAACTTGCATTTCCTGCATACCCACCATCATTATCAATATCAGAAAGACGAATCTCATTCACCCATAAAATCCTGTCAATAGAAGGTCCTGAACTTCTTTCCTGCCCATTTCGAATACCAACCATTATAGTTGTCACACTTCCTAAGCTTGGACGTCCCTTAACATAAATTCTTTTATAATTATCCCCAGCTTCAAAGTTCGGATCCAAAAATCGCTGCATAATTTTATCAGCATACATTTTGTCTCTTCGGATTTTTGCATCAACAAAATTCTGAATATCAAGATTTACTTCGTTTTCCATTGGCCAGATTTCCATAGGAGCTGTTGCCGAAGTTGAAGTAAGCTTTAAAGATGCTTCATATTCGTAGTAGTTATCTGTAACATCATTTCCAAAACGAATAAAGAATTTAGTTTTTTCATCTATTTTCCCTACATTGATATCTCTATTTAATGGATCGTGAGCATGTACAAAAAGTTTTAGCTTTTTATATCTTCTCATATCCAGGGTTGTATTTTTGAATACCCCTTGAGCTTTACTAGCTTCCAACTCCCTAGCTTTCATATATAATGATGCCTCATTCTGTCTCTGTGCTCCTGCATTTCCGCTTAATACCTGTCTGTCTATTCCAGGAGGCAATACATATGGTGGCTGATTAAGAGCATTCTCTTCTATATTTACACTTCCTACCTCAAGTTGCCCTATTTCCGGATCTATTGTTACTCCTTCATTCGGAGTTGGATCTAATGGTACATTTGAATAAGGAGCAAGACTCTTAGAATATTTTCTCCAGTCTGATCTTACAAGGTCCATTGTTCCGAATCTCAGTGTAGAAGTATTTTCAAAGCCTGTTAATAATAATCTCGCAAATCTTACATTATTAAGTACCGTTTCCTTAGCAGTTCCCTGAGCTTTATCAAAATTGGAAACTGGTATTCTGAATAAGTACCATTTTACATCAGCTGATTGTCCGTTCAGGAAAGTGGCTTTTACTGTTTTTATATCAACAATATTATTTTCTGCTCCTAATGAAAGACTGGCCTGATCTAATTTTATTGGATATTCATTATAGCTTTCAATCTGATCCAGGTTATAATCCCTGTTAATATCTTCAGCATCCGGAGTCTGTGAAGCCACACTCAGTGAATTTGCTTCTGAGTTTCCGTCTGGGTTTCTGAAGTATTTGTAACGCTCAATAACTGAAGCTGCCTGGGTGCCGGTAAATTTATCTGACATAAAAAAAACAAAGTCATCCACTGCAGGGTCAACAATATTTGTCACCGGGTTTACAAAAGTATTCCCGAATCTCATCGCTTCCTGATCTGAGCTTAAACCATCATACCCTACATCCTGAGCTTTTCTTCCGTCTCCTTCTGTAGAGAAGGCATATAAAATAGGAGGCTGTTTTGGCTGTACACCCCAATTTGAAACCGTGGTAGCAGATGTAGCTCCCGGTGCAGAAAGACCGTTTTCATACAGCATTTTCCCATCTTTAAGGATATCTTCAGATACGTTTCCTAAGTGTAATAATAATTTCGGATTATCTCCCAGTTGATGACCATCAGCATAAGGATCCATCATCCAAAATTCAACATATTCAATGTTTGAGCTTACAAAGTTCGGAACACTGATTGGGCGCATAATACCTGCCCATCTGCTGCCAGCCTGCTCTGTAAGTGGATTTACGTTATAAGGTCCTTTTTCTTTAGGATAGAAGGAGATATCAAAAGTATTGGTATAGGTTTGGTCTCCCGCAACAAAGTCTCTGTTGTTATAAATTTCAGAAAGCAGTACTCTTCTTGAAGCATTGTTGGAAACAGATTGTGGAGTAATTCCAGCAGGAGGTCTTCCTCCAACATTCCAGAATCTCGGATCAATATTATACCATGATAAAAGCCCTCTTCCATATCCACTCGTGATATCATCACTTGTTGGAGGTATATTAAAAGGAGGTGATGTATTTTTTTCAGGTCTCGAAGCCAAGCTCCATGCCGCAGGTTCCTTTAAAGATATTTTTGATGTTGTCTGTTCAAAATCGTCAATATAGGCCTGGCTGTTGGTTGCTTTATTCAATCCCGGAATAAGGTATGCTGCCTCCATCTTAAAGTTGATATTGGATGGTGCCTCAGTTTTGATCAATGGAAGTTTATCAGTAAACCTTGTAAGATAAGGAGCCTGATTATTATACATCATGTTGATTCCTGCCATTGTATTACTAACAGCTTCCTGCCCATAGTTTACCTTTTGGGTAAGTGGTGATTCTGAGTAATTAATAACGGTTCCACCCAAAATAAAGTTTTCATTGAATCTTCTTTCCAGGTTTAATCCCATGAATCTTTTTCTCTGGGTATTAAATGTAAGCTGATTTTCCAATGAAATATTGATAGCCTGTCCGGACTGTTTTATATTTTCATTGAGAATTGTTACCGACCCCAACATATAGTCTACAGTATAGTCTACCCCTTCGGCAAGCTGTACTCCATTTGCAGAAACTTTTACAGATCCCTGAGGTACATTTACTGCTCCCAGAGAAATACCCTGCCCCTGTACCCCTTTGTAACGACCTTCTATCGTGTATCGCTGAGGAACAGAATTTTGATTGGGTAATGGTTTTATTTTATCGTATAAATCATGAAAAACATACATTGGATCATTCCCTACCAAAGACTCCATATACTTACCGAAAGGCTGCAATTTGGTGAAAATAATCTTACCGGTTTCCGGTCTGATCGTAATTCCGGGCACAAAGTCAAAAACTCCGTCTCCTTTGGTACCATCTTTATTGTTCTGAATATCTCCGTTCATATTAAGACGGTCCCAATTCATTAATTTCAATAGATTTAAATCTTTTACAGGAGTATCCGGAAGATAATTTACTTTACCTCCTGTTTTCTGGTCTTTATAATATAAATTAAGAATAAAGCCATCAGGAGATACCTGACCCGCATCTAAGGAATAAATATTCTTCATCATCAATTCCCACATCGGAGAAGATACATCTACACTGTTGTTTACTTTCAAAACCTTAGTAATCAGTACAGGGCTTTCTTCTGAGAATTCCCCAACTTTGTATACTTTATTACTTCCATTCATTGTATATGAATATGAAACAGCCAGAAGCTGCTGGTCATTAAGTTTCTGGTTCAATGAAATATATCCTAATTGGGGCTGAAATGTATATTCATTAGAGTTTAGTTTTCTGGCCTTACTATTAAAGATAAAATGCTCACCGTTTATGTAAGGTTGTGAACTTCCAAATACCTGTCCCTGGTAAACTGCATTATAATCCTTACCGGCTTCTCTTGTTCCGGCCTTTGCTGAAATATCGTTATACAATCCATTCACAGAGTTATCCGGAAAAGCTCCTCCCCCTTCTCCAAGGTCTCTGATCCCGATGATTCCTTTCTGGTAAGCTAAATTACTGTTCCCTTGATCCAGCACCCAGACTTCAAGCCTGGTGATATTAATGGTTGAATTGATCTGTGGATAATTGATTAAGGCATTATCATATTTATCTACGAAGTAATGTCCTAAAAAATAGTGCTGATTTTCTTCATAGTCATTAGCATTCACCTTAAAGTTATTCATCACACCTCCTCCCTGTACAACAATATTTCGGGCTTCACCCTGTTGCTGGGAAAGGACTACAGTTCCAAAGGTTTTCCCCAGCTGGAATTCTGTTTTTACCCCAAACAATGATTGTGAACCACGGATCAGACTCGTTGAAAGCGGCATATTTACGTTACCGAATTCAACTCTTTTAATGATTTTATCTTCTCCGCCTGCGTTAGGTTTGTCAACATTTCCAAGCCCTTTGCTCTGCAGGTCTTTCCAGCTTCCTTTTGCTTGCCATACGAGGTTCATTCTGTTTTCAAAGGCAAAACCACTTTGGGTATCGTAATTGGCTTTTAACTGAAGATTCTCCCCTACTTTCCCAAGTAATCCAAGCTGAATTCTCTGGTCTATATCAAAAGTAAAGCTGGTCCTGTTCTGTGGTAGGATCAGCGGGTTATCTATTTTCTGGTAAAGTCCTGCGAAGTCGATGGATGCGTATCCGGAAGGAATGATCTCAATTTTATTGCCCCCGAACAAGGTTTCGAACAACTTATTGTTGATCATCACAGAAGGAATAAGCCCCTTCTTTCTGGCATCACTTTTGTCTTTTCTAAAAAGGAGATTATATTTTTCCGATTTCTCCTTATAATATGCCCTAGTCTGGAGAGCGAGTACATATTCTTTATACTCTTCGGGAGACATTGCAGTAGGAGGACCGGTAATGGTATTTCCAATTTTGGGATATACATAATACATCCCGGTTTTTATATCGAAATAAGCCTCATACCTTGTGGGGTCTGCTACTTCGTATTGCTTTCGTATGATCGTGGTGTCTTTCGCCTGCTGTGCAAAGGCACTTACAGACATAAAGAGGAACGACAGGAACAAAAATATTTTAAAATGCTTATTATTCGCCACCAAATGTTAAATGTTTTTTAAAATTTGTTTAACCAATTCTTCAACCGAGAAGTCAGGATTCTGCTTTAATATTCTATCTGCTATCTTCTCGCTGGTTCTCTTAGGAATTCCTAAAACTTCTAATGCAGATAACGCTTCATCCTTAATTTTATTATCCACCATTGATGAAATAGTCTCTCCCGGACCACTGAATTTCTGTACCTTATCTTTAAGATCCACAATAATTCTTTCTGCTGTTTTTGCTCCGATACCTTTAGCTTTCTGAATCAGCGCACTATTCTTAGAAAGTACCGCTGAAGCAATCTCATCAAGGCTCAAAGTAGACAATAGAATAAGCGCAGAAACTGCTCCCACCCCATTAACGCTTATTAACAGATTGAACATTTCTTTTTCTGAACGAGTGTTAAATCCAAAAAGAAGATGGGCATCTTCACGAATGATCTGCTGGATATATAAAAAGGTCTGCTGATTCAAAACCAGCATTTGTGAGGTCATTAAGCTGATACCCACATAGTAACCAACCCCTTGTACATTAATTACAGCGTAAGTAGGCGTAAGTTCTTGAACATTGCCTTGTAAAGAAAATATCATTATTAATTTTTAAAACTCCCAAATATAGTAATTTAAACTAATTAATATTTTCATTTCATGCAAGAATGATTTTTAACTTAAATTTTGAAGTGATATTCAATCAATCTGTTATAAGAATATAAGATCTCAAAAATCAGAATTTCGTCAATTTGGAATTGACTTTGAAGATGTCTTTAAATTTGTTACCACCATATTTCCAACTGAAGGCCAAATGATACCCCATTATTTTTGCTGATAAGTCTTGTATTGAAGTCCGAAACGCCTGTACTTCCGGTAAAGTCATCCGACCAATGTGCATAGGTAATAAACGGCCTTAAGACAGGTCTTGAATAATAGCCATAATCCCAGGAGATCTGCGGCGAAAATGTAACTTTCTGTAAACTGCCTTCTACTCCTGATCGATTATTTTTCATATAGTCATTACCCGCTTCTAATGCGAGATTAAAATGCTTGTTGATATAGTACTGATAGCGAAAACCTACACTAAAAAAGTTTTTGGACACTTTATTATCCAGAATATTTTTCATATCGTCGGTATTACCAATTCCAAAATCTCTGTACTGATAGGTAAGTGAAGCTTGCACTGCATGTCTTTGTTTATCATCATACACAAAATTATTAATCACATCAAATGAATTTGCTTTATCAAGATTATAGGTAATGGTATTGCCAGCATTTTCTGATATTGTCTTTCCTGAATTAGGACTTTCGGTAATTGAGCTTCCCTTTCGAAAAATGAGGGTAGAAGTATTACTGATGTTCTTTTTGGAATACGTCCACCATCCCCCCAAAGCATATCCGGCAGATCTTGGAGTGTTGCTAATGTCATTTCGTGTTTTTATGCTGTATTGTCCTAAAAGATTCAGTTTAGAATGTTCGGAAACAGGAATATCCAGGTACCTGAAGTCTGTAACATAGGAATGGGCATCATTATTTCCATATTTAAATCTTATGAATGCCAGATTCATATTTCCCGAGTTTTTAATCTGGTAATTTTCTAGTCCTAATCCTATTTGTGAATTTTGTGCAGAATTAATCCAAAAATAATCCAGGGACTCCACATTTCTACGATCATAATATCTTTTCCCTACCCATAGGTTTGCATTTTTTACAACTTTATTTATTTTACCGTAGAGCTGTGCTGTTTCCGGAAATTGCTTATATGCATCACTCCCGAAAGGAATAAATTTCGCCATCATATACGTGACTTCGTACAGGTCCACAGAATCCTTGTCTTTGTATCGATAATTGAACTGAAGTTCTCCGTAATGATTAGCTTCATTCCCCATTCTGAATTTATGTACATTATCCGGTGTTGTAAAATTTACCATCTGACCACCGTCTGACCATCCAAAACCTGTTCGGACATATCCATTAACAGACAGTTCGTGGGATTTAAAATTAATTTTTTGCGCAAAGCATAGGGAGCATGCTAAAAGGGACAACAGAGAGCCCATTTGTAACAACTTCTTTTTTTTCATAGTGTTTCTTAAAAGGTAAACTACCCAAAAAACAATACAAACCTTTAACAGAATAAAATTATCTGTTATTTCATTAAAGCAAAAAATGTCACAGTGGTTATACTCTACTGAATATCAAAAAAGCATATTCCGATTAAGTCGGAAATAGGAGCAAATCAATGATTATGCATTGGCAATAGAATTATATTACACATCTGGATATCTTTTTTCATGCATTTGTACTCTGTGTTCTTTAGTTCGTTTGTGTTTTTTATTAACTCAAAGATATTAAATAATACAATTACCTTAAAAAAAACAGTAATTATTCATTATAAATAAAATATTATTAAATATTTTACAT
>NZ_JBBGZQ010000047.1:0-10272 GCF_037572595.1 Chryseobacterium sp. MYb328
CTTGCGAAACGTCACTTAAAATTTTATTCAGAAATTTTATTTTATACTACAAGTTTTGATGCCAGCCACCTCTATTTTCGTAATAGTAGTTAAAAAGATATCCTAGGCTGTTCTTTCCATTTAAAAATTAGTCAATACATCAATATTATATTTTGTATGTGCGCAGTACAGAACATATATGAATAAATTGATTATAAAAATAGAGTACTACAAGCGATATAGACTGTTGACTCTTGCGAAACGTCACTTAAAATTTTATTCAGAAATTTTATTTTATACTACAAGTTTTGATGCCAGCCACCTCTATTTTCGTAATAGTAGTTAAAAAGATATCCCAGGCTGGTCTTTTCATTTAAAAATTAGTCAATACATCAATATTATATTTTGTATGTGCGCAGTACAGAATATATATGAATAAATTGATTGTAAAACTCTATGTCGGGAGCACACGACAAAACAAATCATTAACAACTAATTTCCCGCTTTCAAGGGTTATTAGAATAACAAATTATAATTTAAAAAATATGGCAAAAATACCAACATATACTGTGGATCCTGCGAAACGCCGCATCCTTACGGTTGAAAATATGGAAGAGTTAGGAATAACTGATGAATTGATTAAGGGAATCATGAATAAAAAACTAATTGGTTTAACCTATAATCAAGTAAATGAGAATGGACAGGAGGTTAAAGTAAATGATAAGGTTGTCGAATTATCACCAATAGGAATATCTATCAATGATAGAAAATTTGGTAATTTTCCTGATCCAAACGCGGCAAAACGAGGATGGATGGCTTTTTTTGAGATTGGAGCTCCTTTGTTTGAAGAAAGGTCAAACATTATTCAGCCTGTGGCGGATATATTATCTACGAGAAGCTATGAAAACAGGTCGGATCTCGACCGTCAATTTTCTGACAACATTGAATTTACCGTAGGAAATACCATCAATTGGACTTTGGCAGGTATGGGAAGCTCTACCTTTGGAGGAAAGATTGCTGGGGAGTTACAAGGACAAATTTCAAAAACTATAGAGACTATTTTAACAGAGAGCTTATCTAATAGTTTAGCAAAATATGATAGCAATACCATCACGAAAACCAAGCATTTGCACAATCATAAAGACAACCAAGGTACCCAAAGCGTAATTTCTGCTGCAGCCCAATCAGCAACGACTAAAACAACTAATTTTACTTTCACCAATTCAAATAGATTAAGTTATACAGGAACAGGTACGGCTATTGGTCGTGGAGAATTAAGTGCAGACTTAGGACTTTCTTTAACAGGAACGATTTCTGGTACCCTAACAACAGCATGGAAATCAAATTCTAATGTTTCAGGATCTATTCCGAAAAACTCTCGTGTTGAAACTTTAGCAACACAAAGACGTCAGGTAAAACAATTTACTTACGAAATACCTATTACATTTGACGGATATATTGGATTGAATTTTGAGGAATTAGTTAATCCATATAAGAAATCTAGTCCACCTCGTCATCCTATGTTTACTAAGGATATTGGAATTAAAACATTCCCTGTTCATATATCCGCTTTAGAGCTGTTGGCAGCGAATGATAAATACAGAGCAAAAGGAATGGCAGAAAAAGTATCCGCTCTGGACGTCAACCATACTATTTTCGAGACTAAGCAAATTCCTAACATTGATAGTAGTAAAGAGACTTTCTCTGTGGTTCGTCCTCATAATTTATAAATTCAGTAACTTATTAATAAACAAAAATATGGCATTTCAAGATATATTTAATTTTGGCCGCAGTACGGCTGCGGGAGGTAGCAAATCAGAGCAGGAACTTTCTGGATTCATACCAAAAGAAGAAAACGAATCAATCAGTACACCTCCTCACGATCCGTTTAAGCCTCAAGAAAAAGTACAACAAGACCCAAAAATTGTGAGAGAAACATCACCACAGTCCAATATTATATTCAATTTTATCAAATCTGTAACTTCTGATATTAAAGGATCTAATGACAGTGTAGAGACATCAATGGGTAACCCAGCAACAGTAACCGGTCCAGCAGCAGGGGTTATGGGTAAAGCGAGAGAAACTTCTGATAAGGTTAAGGATGATACTCCAGCTTCTTATACAGACGTTACTCCTCCGCCTAAACCTAAAAATGATAAACCAGGTGGATGGGATGACGAAACAGAAACAAAGGAACCTAAAGATCCCGCAAATCCTAAAGACTTTAAATAAACCCTAAGTAAGAGGTAACATGTAATCAGATGTTTGTAATAAAAAACACTGATAAGGCCTAAAAGGCTATTATAGATTTTAAGTCAAAAATATTAATTAGACCAAAGCAATAAAATTATTGCTTTGGTTTTTTTATGCATCTTGTTTTAAAATTTGATATAAACAACATGAGAACTGACAGATATTTCAATATTTTTAATAATATGATTAATTTTTCATCTAAAATAACTTTTTACAGAAAATTAAGATCTTACCTCGCAGTGTATTTAGAAAAAAACCTTCTCATTATTATACAAATAAACACATAAACAAGAATAATTTATATTATTTGTAGCTTTATGGTGGGTTGATTGAATACTCCGGATTTGAATATTGTATAAACATTATAGTGAAAATTGAAAACTGAGTGATTACATCCTGTAGTATTATAATATAAAACAGTCATATACAAACCTTTAACCACAGAAAGAACATGATAAAAAACAGCATTTATCACTCAACCTTATATAAGGCATTCTTTTTGCTGAAAAAATAAAGAAACTTAAACATTTGTTTAACAAGTATTGAAAGAAACTATCAATGGAATTTAACATTTGATTTAGAATTTATCTAATACTTTGTATCTTTAACTATTAAAAAAATACCCCAATGAAAATTGAACAAATATATACGGGCTGTCTGGCTCAGGGTGCCTATTATATTGTATCAGAAAACGAAGCTGTCATTATTGATCCATTAAGAGAGGTAAAACCTTATCTGGATCGTCTGGAAAAAGATAATGTCACTTTAAAATATATTTTTGAAACTCATTTCCATGCTGACTTTGTTTCAGGGCATCTGGATCTGAGTAAAAAAACCGGAGCTCCTATTGTGTACGGCCCCACTGCTGCTCCTGAATTTGAAGCCATTATCGCAGAAGACAACCAGGTTTTTGAAATTGGAAAAATAAAAATAAAAGTACTTCATACTCCAGGCCATACTATGGAGAGTACTACTTATCTTTTAATTGATGAAGATGGTAAGGAAACAGCAATCTTCACAGGGGATACTCTGTTTTTAGGAGATGTGGGAAGACCAGATCTTGCACAGAAAGCAACCAATCTTACTCAGGAAGATCTTGCAGGTATTCTGTATGACAGTCTTCAGAACAAAATTATGCCATTGGATGACAGCATAACTGTTTATCCGGCTCATGGAGCAGGTTCCGCATGTGGAAAAAATATGCAGAAGGAAACGGTAGATATTTTAGGGAATCAAAAGAGAACAAATTACGCTCTTAATCAACCGGATAAAGCTTCTTTTATCAGAGAAGTACTTGACGGACTGACTGCACCACCAAAATATTTTGGAATGAATGTAGCGATGAACAAAGGAGGTTATGAAAGTCTGGATACAATAATGGACAAAGGACTGCAACCTGTGTCTCCTGAAGATTTCGAAGCATTGGCTGAAGAAACGGGAGCTTTGATTCTGGATACAAGAGGAGCTGCAGATTTCCATAAAGGTTTTGTGCCCAATTCTATTAACATAGGTTTAAAAGGTGATTTTGCCCCTTGGGTAGGAACATTAATCGTAGATGTAAAACATCCTCTATTATTGATAACGGAGGAAGGAACTGAAGAGGAAGTGATCATCAGATTAAGCAGAGTGGGATTTGATAATGTTGTAGGATATCTGAAAGGAGGTTTTGAAGCCTGGAAAAATGCGGGCCAAGAAATCGACGAAGTGAAAAGAATCTCCCCTTCTGAATTTGCAGAACAGTTTACAACTGATGCAAAAGTAATTGATGTCAGAAAACTAACGGAATATTCTGCTGAGCATATTGATAATGCTTATAACAGACCTTTGGATTCCATCAGCGACTGGGCCCGAAATCTTGACAGCTCGGAACATTTCTTCCTTCATTGTGCAGGAGGATATAGAAGCATGATTGCAGCAAGCATACTTAATTCACACGGAATCAGAAACTTCACTGAAATAGAAGGTGGTTTTAACGGTATTAAAAAAACAGAAAAACTTCCTACAACAGACTTTGTATGCCAATCCAAAACATCATAACCTCATGAAAGTTAATTTTTTTGGAATTGCCCTGGTTTCATTTTTAGCATTAAGCAGCTGTAAAACAACTCATTCTGCGGAAGCTCCCAAGGCTAACATTAAGGAAGTTGTGACCAGTCCGGATGTAACATTGGTAGATGTAAGAATTCCTGAGCAATACGCTGCAGGAACAGCAAAGAATGCTATCAATATTCCTTTAGCAGAAATTCAGAACAATATTGAAACCCTGAAGGGTAAAAAAGTAGTTGTCTTCTGTAATAAAGGAGTACAGGCAGATCAGGCTATGGAAATTTTAAAGAAAAACGGAGTGGAAGCCTATGATGGAACGAGCTGGAAAAATGTGAAAGGCATCCAGGACGAAACTGATAAAAAGTAATTCATAAAACTCAAACTATGTCACAAAAATTTCAGGAAATCATCAATTCCGAAAGACCGGTACTTATTGACTTTTTTGCCACCTGGTGCCAGCCATGCAAGGTTCAGTCTTCGGTTTTAAATACGGTAAAAGAAAATATAGGCGAAGGAGCCAGAATCATCAAAGTAGATGTAGACCAATACCCTGCTCTGGCAGCACAATATGGGGTAAGAGGTGTTCCTACTTTAGCTGTTTTCAAAAACGGAGAGCTTCTCTGGAAAGAAAGCGGAGTGCATGATGTCAATACATTGACCAATCTTCTGCAACAATATAGTTAAGACTAAAAATAAGGCTGAGTTCACTAAAACTCAGCCTTATTTTTTATAAATCCATTGAAAAATGATCGCGGTCATTTAAAAACTGGAAGTGTGTTCTGAAATCCTTCAATTCATTCATATCCAGTTCTGCTGAGACAATATTTCCTTTTTTATCTGAAATTTCTTTTCCATCACCAAAGAAACAATGTGAGCTCTCCTGATAAAACAGATTGTTTCCATCCGTTCCTATTCTGTTTAATCCAAATACAAAAGAAAGATTTTCGATAGCCCTTGCTTTTAGTAAATGCTCCCAGGCTCCTACTCTTTTTTCAGGCCAATTCGCAACATATAAAACAGCATCATAATCATCATTATTTCTTGCAAACACCGGGAAACGAAGATCATAGCATACCTGGAGCAAAAACCGTATCCCCTGATATTCTACGATGACCCTATTTTTCCCCGGAGTATATACTTTATCCTCTCCTGAGAAAGAAAACAAATGCCTTTTATCATAAAAAGCAACTTCTCCATCCGGTTGTACAAAATACATTCTGTTGTAAAAACTACCATGTTCCTCTACTGGAGCACTTCCACAGAATGCTGCATTTTTCTTCTCCGAGATCTTTTTTAAAAACTTCAGAGATTCTTCATTTCTGTCAGAAACTTCTGATGCATCCATACAAAAGCCTGTTGAAAACATTTCAGGAAGTAAAAACAGATCCGCTTCCAGGTTTTCAAGTTCGTTCTCTATTGTTTTAAAGTTTTCAGCTTTATTTTTCCAGATGATATCCAAATTGAGCCCTACAATCTTCATCTTTTTTATTTTAAATTAATTCAATATCTAAAGGATAAAAATACGCCTTTTATGTTGAATAAAGAAAGGCGGCCTATAATTCTTAATATTTATTAAAGTCTTCTGTTTTTGTACTATTCAACATCTTTCGGTTTCATTTTTGATGCAGGTAATTTTTATTAATATCATTAAAAATTATAAAACTTATGAAGAAATTGGTTTTTATGGTGATGATGTTCTTTTTCGGAATCACAGCTAATGCTCAGGCATGGACTGGAAAAGGAGATCAAAAAATCCAACTGGGTCTGAGCGCCTGGGGATATGGAACCGGGGTAACAGGAACTTACGACTACGGACTGAACAAGCTCATATCCGTTGGAGCAGGTCTTAATGGTTACTTCAGTAATTATAAGAACAACGATAAGGATAACCGGGTGTTTGTTTTTGGCAGATTGAATTTCCACCTTCAGGAAGCTTTAAGCCTTCCGCCAAAGTTGGATATTTATCCTGGCGTTGACGTAGGAGTTGTTGGAAAAGACTTTGGAATAGGAGCTCATATCGGAGCACGCTACTTCTTTACAGAAAGAATTGGGGTATTTGCAGAGGTAGGTAATAACGGAAGTCTGGGAGTTTCTTTCAATTTATAATCAAATAGTCCTGAAATATGACAAAGCTTCTCGTTTCGAGGGGCTTTTTTATTTGGCATAGTTTTGATAATTGTTACCTTTGCAAATTAAAATCTAAAATTTATTAATGGAAATAGCAATCAAACTCTTCCAGTTCATTCTGAGTATCTCTATACTTGTAGTTCTTCATGAGCTTGGGCACTTCTTACCGGCAATATGGTTCAAGACCAGAGCAGAAAAATTCTTCCTGTTCTTTGATCCTTACTTCTCCATATTCTCGATGAAGAAAATTAACGGAAAATGGAAGTATAAATTCTTCTCACAGAATCTGCCTGATACGGAAGTAACTGAGGTAAACGGAAAAAAGGAAGAAGTTCCTATCGATATATCAAAACTTTCTGATGATGATTGGAGAAAATATCCGGAGCAAACCAAATACGGTATCGGATGGCTTCCTTTCGGTGGATATGTAAAAATTGCCGGAATGGTAGATGAAAGTATGGATACTGCTCAGATGAAAAAACCAGCAGAGTCATGGGAATTCAGATCTAAACCGGCTTGGCAGAGACTTATCATCATGTTGGGTGGAGTTACCGTAAACTTCTTCTTAGCCTGGTTAATATTCTCAGCCTTAGTTGGAAAAAATGGGGAAACGATTTTTGACGCTGATAAAATCACAACTCCTCTTCATTATACTGCTGCGGCTAAGAAAATGGGATTCCAGGATGGAGATAAAATATTGAAAGTAGATGGAAAGGTCCAGAAAGACTTCAAAAAACTGGCATTAGATGTTTTATTAAGTGATGAAATAACCGTTTCCAGAAATGGAAAAGACGTTACTTTCCCAACTAATGATGATGGAAAAGTAATGGCATTTCATGATCCGGAGCCAAGATCATTCTTAACCCCAAGAATGAATCCTATTATTGATACCATTGTTACTCAATCTACAATTGACGCAGGTTTAAAACTAGGTGATAAAATTGTTGCCATCAATGGAACTCCTGTTTCCTATTATGATGAAGTAAAACCTTTGGTAGTCCCTAATGCAGGAAAAGTAGTAGATTTCCAGGTAGTAAGAAACAATCAGACTGAAGACCTTAAAATCCCGGTATCTAAAGAAGGAACTATTGGAATTCTTTCTTTCAAGGAAGCTGAGAAATTTATGGTTCATAACGAATACAACTTCTTTGGTTCTATAAAAAGAGGGTTTACCCTTACCATTGAAAGTTTAACGTATCAGATCAAGCAGTTTAAATTAATTTTTAACAAAAAAGTTCAGGGATATAAAAAAGTAGGTGGGCCACTTGCTATTGTTAAGAATATGCCAGTAAGTAAAGATGCAAAAGGTGGAGTTTCCATAGACTGGTCTGCATTCTGGGGCTTTACAGCAATGTTCTCTGTATGGTTGGCATTCCTGAATCTTATTCCTATTCCGGGACTTGATGGCGGACATGTTTTATTTACGCTATATGAAATGATCGTAGGAAAACCGGTTCCTCAAAAAGTATTGGAAAACGCTCAGATGGTGGGAGTTATCTTCCTTTTAGGATTGATGGCACTGATCTTTGGAAGCGATATTATTAAAGCCATTACGGGAACTTTATAATTTTTTGAAAATTTTTTTAAAAATATTTGCAGGGTATAAATATTCGTCCTATATTTGCACCACTTAAAACAAAGGACATTCCTCCTTAGCTCAGTTGGTTAGAGCATCTGACTGTTAATCAGAGGGTCGCTGGTTCGAGCCCAGCAGGAGGAGCAAAAAAGACTTACAGAAATGTAGGTCTTTTTTTATTTCTACTTATTCCAAAATTAGAACACTGAGAAATTTTATAAGATACAAGGCTAAATTATTTGGATCAGATACAAAACTTGGGGATATACAAAAATTTATGCTCCCCCAATCAAAGAAGAATTATTCAACCGCTTTATTTTAGGAATGCTAATAATCACGATAACATATTGATGAAACGATAGTCTTATCTATCTGCCTGGAAAGAATCAATTTCATTCATTTGACCTTTATCTCCTTCAGGATATCTACTAAAGCTTTATGTAGAATTCAAAGTAACATCAATAATACTTTTTGATACCATTCTTTGCGCTGTAGCTTTATTATTTTCTTAGTCAGAACTGAAACAATACCAAAATTCTTTTTACCGGATTTGATATGCAGGACTTTTATAAGCCCATCAGGGAGCTTAAAAAATGATTTGAAGACAATTCCTTTCAATGTTATAAAACCTGACTAATTAAGCTAATTATTAGCTAATTTCAGAGATGAAAGAAACACTATTCTTTTACAGAATTAAATGGTTTTACCAAGGGTAAGTTTATGATCGAAAATATTTTATTGATTAAAGCCACACAAATTCATTCTTTTAACCGTAATAATCATATTAATGGCTTCACCACATATGGGGGAAGATTGATAAGATCAGCTGGGAAAAGAAATCACTCGAGCAGTTTTTCCTAAAAACATATCAAAAGATATTGATTACTTACTATTCATGATCCAATCCATTACCTGCGTCTACTGATATAAAAGATTTTTTTATGAAAAAAGTCCCCTTGGAGACCGTTTTTCTCACGCACAATTCTAATTCTAATTATTTTATGTAATTTTAATTTATTGAAAAATAAAACGATAGCAATTTTCGTTAAATATTAAGGAATAAAAACTTGCTTAGTACGGATATTCATATTATATTTGCACCACTTAAAACAAAGGACATTCCTCCTTAGCTCAGTTGGTTAGAGCATCTGACTGTTAATCAGAGGGTCGCTGGTTCGAGCCCAGCAGGAGGAGCAAAAAAGACTTACAGAAATGTAGGTCTTTTTTTATTTCCATTCATTACAAGATAAAAACAAGCAGCAATCTTATAGGATCTGATTTACAATTTGGATAAAATTATTTTTTCATTCAGATTACAGCTCTGCACATTGCATACCTTTAATCATCAAACATGAACTATAATCGGATTCAAACAACCTTATTACTTTTGAAAAGGTATATAGCCAGCAATTCATACAAGTTTGTATAAATCATATTCTAAAATTTTATCCCTATAAAGTACTGTAGCATGGCAACCTATATAATCATTTCACTACAGCCTCAAATAAGCCATTTTTTGCCATAATTACAGCTCCGATACAATTGGTATTGATCATCTAATTTTAAGGCTAAATAAGCGTAAATAATAAATAGATTAGTAATAAAGCTAATAACATGTTCTTTGTCTAGTATAAATTTAGCTTTCATTCCAATCTTTATTAGCACCTAGTTGAGCGGCAGACAGATAATCAATGTTTGTCTAATGAGATTTATTTGCTTTTATAATGAATGAATGATTGAATGATTGACTAACGAATAATCACATTGCAAACCTTAACGGTCACTTATTCATTAGCTTTGTCATCATGGCTGTTGTCGACTGAAAGGTTACTTGCTATTTCTTCATAGTTTCATTTCTCCAGCATTCATTAGAGATACTTTTTATGGCATAACCTGGATCTTTCAGGATGACAGAATACGGTAAGACAAATGAGTCCAATCACACCAGGAAATAGCTTGATAAAATAAAAGATGGAGGGATAAAAGTAAAGACACGGTAAACAGAAAATAAGCAGCAGGGATTCTACAGGCTGAGCATTCAATAGAAACGGGCTTTAGCCAAAACATAGATAATAGATAATACTTATTGCTTATCCCCATTGTATTGGAGTATTTGAATACTTGGAGAGTTGGAGTTGTAGCTTAGATTTTGGGTTGGGGTTGTATTGGGGTCTCTGAGTATAGAGCAAAAAAAAAATCCTTTATCTTTCGATAAAGGATTTTTAAAAATAAAATAAAAACTGGCGGCGGCCTACTCTCCCGCGTTAGCAGTACCATCGGCGCTGGTGGGC
>NZ_JBBGZQ010000048.1:0-7078 GCF_037572595.1 Chryseobacterium sp. MYb328
GAATGATGCGAGCTCTACTAAAAATTTATATATTAAATTAATTAATTTAGTTTTAGATAATAAACTAAAAAATGAGGAGGTATTACTTTTACATTATATAATAGAAACAGGTCGCTTTAAATTAATGACAGGATGGCAAGAATCACAAGAAATATTTAATATTAAAGAATGGGAAAAATTAAATAATATAAAAAATTTACTTTCTCAAAACTATCCAAGTGTCATAAAAAGATTCGAATTAAGAGGATTTACAGAGGTTTCCGCTATAACTTCTTCAGCTAATCCCAAGGAAATAAAATTTAAAGATGAAATAACATTAGAAATACTAGACCTTCCACCAGTTGTTATTAATAAGATCAATGATGTTGTTAATAATAATTATCATGAATACATAGAAGAGGAAGAAAGATACACTGATGAATTACCTTGGTAATCTTAATTAAGACTAAGAAATTTAAAACAATTAAAATAAAAAAGAGAAGCATTTTGCTTCTCTTTTTTATTTTATCCAAATTTCTTCTTTCTCAGCCAGAAGAACAATCCTCCGATAAGACCAATAATAATCAATGGGAGTAATAAATTCAGCCATTGCCAAGTGGTTCTTTCTTCTTCTATTCTATGTCTGTCGAGAAGTCTTTCTTCGATATTTCTGTTTCTCAATTCCATTAGATTGCTGTCATCCAATAGATAATCAAGGGCGTTTCTAAGGAACTGCTCATTTCCGAACTGTTCATTCGTGAGCATATCTACTCCCAATGGAAGCGGTTTTCCTTTGATCACTTTATTTCGTCCTATATCTCCGTCTGCAATCACGATCATTTTATTCTCAGGACTTTCTGCTTTGAATCCAGGATAAGATTTTCTTTCAATCCTTGAGGCATAAGCAGAATTAAATTTACCTTCCAGTGCTACTGCGAAAATCTTCGGAGTGCTTGGTTTCTCCATTTGTCCAAGACTGTCTACAGTGGCGATCTCTTTCAAATCAACATAATTCGGAACCTGTTTCAGCAATGTTCTTTCACTCGATTCGAAAAGAACTTTTGTTTTGATATTCTTTCTTCCCCCTAATGTATCAATAGAAGTAGGAAATTCGAATTTTACAGGATTGATATTTTTAGTGATTGGATTATTATTTTCAGCAATTCCAAGAGGGAAATAAGGCCATGGTAAGCTCGTATACTGTGGGTTTCCGCTTACTTCTCCTGTTACCAGTCTTAATAAAGCAAATTTCTTCACATCTTTTACCAGTGCATTATTGATTCTTAATCCGTAGTTGAAGAAAAAATCAGTCATATTGATATCCACAGGGAAAGGCATTACTTTTTTAGATCTTGTCAGCGTATCCATTTCAGCATTTACTGCATCAATCATCCAGAGCGTTTTCCCGCCATTCATAATATATTGGTCAAGAATTACCTTTTCGTTGTCAGTAAAAGCTTTTCTTGGCTTTGCAATCACGAGAGCACTCATTTGTTTTAATAATGGAACATCTGCTGTACTAAGTTCAGTCTGATTTTTAGGAATAATAGGCCCTGCGTCATAATTTTCCATAGCAAGATGTACAAATCCCTGGAATTCATCTGGACTCAGTTCATCCTGATTGACCAAGATTCCAATTTTTTTTCTTTTAGCAGCTGCAATATTCTTAATGTTCGAAACCAGATTATATTCAAGTCCTTCAATGGATCTGGTCAGCTGCTGGTCTGCATCAATACCTGCTTGCTGTACAACCAACGGAATAGAAACTCCATCTTTATCATATTTTATAACAGCATACGGGAAAAGGGTAATTTGTGAAATTTTTCCATCCTTTATATCTGGAAGAACCGAAGGCTGCATTCCCATTGCCATCAAGGTATCCTGAGACATCTTTGTTTTAATAGGGTCGATGAATTTAAAATCGATCTTCGGGTTAATTTTTCTGAATTCCTCCAGCATGAACTTTGTTTCCCCCTGAAGCTGTTTAAAGCTCGCCGGGAAATCACCTTCAAGATAAACTTCTACTGTCAGAGGTTTTTTAACGGATTCCAACACTTTAACAGTGTTTTCTGAAAGGGTATATCTTTTTTCTTTGGTTAGATCCAGTCTGATTCCTGAATAGATAAGGATAATTACCAAAGGGATAATTACCATTAAGAAAATTCCCAGTGGGGATTTAGCATTGATCTTCTTCATAATCTACTTCTTTTTGTTAATAAAATGATTAGACAATACTAATGACGCACTGATCACCAGAATAAAATAGGCAACATCTTTCAGATCTATAAGACCTCTTGTAAAGCCAAGGAAATGCTGATAGAAACCTATATTCTGAAGAATAAAATCTGCTCCGCCCAGTAATTTATAGCTTGCCAGCTGTTCGATTCCAAAATACATGATGAAACACATGAAAACACCTAGCAGATAAGCCATGATTTGATTCTGTGATAATGAAGAAGCTAAAATTCCTACGCCTGAGAAAGCAGCGATTAAAATAACCAGTCCGATATAGCTTCCCAAGGTCATCCCAAGGTCAATATTTCCTTCAGGAACTCCAAGAACATACACTGTGTAAAGATAAATTAACGATGGGATCAGACATAAAATCCCAACAATCCATACGGATAAAAATTTACCTGCTACCAGGTCTGAAACTTTTAAAGGCTGTGAAAAAAGCCAGTTCAGTGTTCCTGTCTGTTGCTCTTCAGCAAAAGTTTTCATAGAAAGTGCGGGAATAATAAACATTAGAAGCCATGGAACCAACACAAAATAACTCTGCAGCGAAGCTGCTCCGATCTCAAAAATATTTGAATCGTTGTCGAAAAAGAACAGGAAAAGAGTAGCGATCAAACTGAAGGCGGCAATAATTACCCATGCACTCCAGTTCCCAAAGTAACTCCAAAGTTCTTTCTTTAAAATTGCAATCATAGTTTTTTAGTAAAATGTAAAAAGTAAAGCTGTATGAAGATTTCTTTACTTAAACCATTATTTCTTTTTTTTATTCTTATTAACAAGTTTTACGGTCATCATGATCAGAAATACAAGAACGAAAAATCCTGCAATTAATTGCCACCAATATTCAATTGCCATAGATTTCAGGATTACGGTAAACACTACAAGAAACAAAATAAATGTAGCAATTTCATTGGCCTGTCTAAGTTTGATATTGGCTGTTTCCAGCGTATTCCCGTTTAATTCTTTAAGTTTCAATACTTTTTTCCAACACCAGTAATGGTAGATCGCAAGTCCGATCAGAAATGTAAGTTTTAAATGAAACCATCCCATTTTCATCAGTCCCGGATTTAAAAAGATCATTACCAATCCACATACTGCCATGATGACTCCGGCAGGAACGGTGATGATATTCCACAGCCTTCTGGCCATAAATGTATATTGTTCCCTCAGAATTTTCTTTTTTTCTTCAGGAAATTCATCAGTATCCTTATAGTACACGAAAATTCTTACGAGATAAAAAATTCCCGCAAAATAACTTACCATAAAAATAATGTGCAGCGCTTTGATTATTGTATAAAGCATTCAGAAAAAATTAAGAGCAAAGATAAGCTTATTCTATAATTGTTAAAAAATATCATGTAAATATTGTTCATATTTTATTATCAAACAATATAAAAGCATTTAAATTATGCTATTTGCAAACATAATCACTACTGATCATTTAAATTTAATTACCAGAAAAAGAGTAAACCCGTTTAAACAGACAATTATTACAAAAAAAAGAGAACCATACATGGCTCTCTTTTAGGGAAACAAAGAATAAACTTTCATCATTACATCTTTAGATGAAAAGCGATATATTATTTTAGTAATGTTAAAGTGAATGCATTGTCATTTAAGGTACCTCTTGTGTTATAACTTGTACAAGCTGAACCGGCAGATCCTCCATTAGCGTAACGTGAAAACAGATAATACGTCCCAGGTTTAAGCTTAGCTACGTTAGAAGTATAAATGAAATCAAACCCACCATAAGCTGCCGCCATATGTATATCCTGCCCAAATACTGATGCTGCAACTGAATAGGTTAAACTATTACTCAGATTATAGGCCAGATAAGAACTGCATGAGGATGGAGCTTTGTCAAAAATAATCCTTGGTGAAATAATATAATACCCCTCAATTGTGACCACTGCGCTCGCTCCGGTATAAGTCATTCCAGTAGCAATAGAAGTAACAGGCCCTGCCGTAGATGGAATAATAACAGGCGAACTTGTATCTCTCCAGGTTGCCAGTCCGTTATCATCCGCTACTAAAAGCCGTCCTTCCTTCTGAGTACCATCTGTAATCTTAATACCACCTGCTGTACTGCTGGTAATGTCTAATTTTGCGGCCGGAGCAGCTGTGCCGATTCCCATACGATGATTAACCGCATCTACGTTTAATGTAGTTCCGTCAACCTGAAAATGGCTGGTTCCTGTAGTGGCGGCAGAAGTAAAATTGATTGTCTTATCTGCCATATTAACGGTTCTGTTAGACACCAGGGTTCCATTGTTATTATAAATGTTATTGATAAATATTTTCTGCCATACATTCCCATCAAAGAAATAGTAACCTTCAGCATTTATATTTATTGTTTTAGGAGAAGAGGTTCCTACAGGTTCCGTTACATAAAGAATACTCCCTTTCTGATCTGCCCCATACAGCCCATCTCCCGCTTTTATTTGGTCTCCTGTTAATCTCGGAGCAATTAATCCTTCCGGTTTACTTCCGTCAGTTGTTTTCGCAGTAATATCAAAGGTGGATTTTGGAGAAACCGTATTAATCCCCACCTGAGAAAATACCATCCCGCCCATAATAACAAACGCAAGTAAAGTTATCTTTTTCATATTAAATAGTTTAGTTGTAGAAAATATTCGTTTAATGTGTATGAATTAATGATCATGAAATCTTACTCAGTCAGCTTCCTTTCTGAATATACAATGAAACAGAAAAAAGATTCCGTATTCCGCAAATTGAAAATAACATCCTTAAAATGTTTTTTAAATAAATTGTGGCTGGAGTGGAAAGTATATTTTATACTTCTTCTGATATGTAAAAATGCAGGTGATTAGAATGTGAATCAGCAATGATAATAATTAATGGAGATAACTCCGAGAATAGTAAATTCCTGTTCATGTTCTCAATTTTTATTGGCTTTACTTTAGGTTGCAAATGTATTCCCCAGTGGGTTTGTTTTGCAAAGCTCAGCCTTCTTATTTTCCGAAAAACAGAAAAAGGAAACTCACAAAACACTATTTACCAAACCTTTGGGAATTCAATAATTTTCTATCAAAACATTATTTAATTTGAGTGAATATAAAGAAAACCTTTCCCTTTTCATAAAAACAGAAAGAATATATCAAGTGACAGTGAAGGCATAGAGTAAAAAGTAGCTCCACTGACTATATTTTATCAAACCTATCTATATTAATAAAAAAGACCTGCACTCAAGAATGCAGACCTTTCAATTTAACAAAGTATTTTGAAGGCTTTATTCAGCCTTATCAATAAATGAAATAAAAGTTGACGGTGATGTTCCGGTAATGGATTTGAAGGTTGTGGCAAATTGTCCGTGAGAAGAAAAACCGCACTCTTCTGCCAGCGCCCCTATTTTATACTTTCTGTATTTTTCCGAAGTTTTCAGTTTATGAATAATATAGTCGACTCTTAAGGTATTTACATAGTTTTTAAAATCCGTATTCTTATATTTTTTGACCACGTAAGAGATGTATTTCACATTGGTGTCAAATTCACTGGCAAGAAACGAAAGCGAAACTGAACCCTGATTAAACATTTTCTCTCTTTCAAACACCTCAAGCAAGCTCAGGATTTTAGCTTCAGTTTCACCATTTATGCCAAGCTGCTTATTATCTATATCCTCTTTCTCAAAAATTTGTTCTTCCCTAACTTCCGAAGCATTCATATGGTCTTCAACAACATTTTCTTTTTTTTCCTTATAATGATTGATAATATTCTTGAATCTAAAATACTTTTCTTTTTGCTTCCTTTTGTAGATCATAAAAATAACGGTAAGCCATACAATGAAGATAAAAAAGATTATGATAAAGATATTTCTGGTGATGTTCCCACTTGCATATTGTTCCTTTTCGTTATCTATTTTATCGTAATTCTCATCAATTGTATTTTTAAATTTATCCTCAGTCTTATTAAGAGTATCTACATATTTTTTGTTGTAAAAATTAGCTTTATCATACTGTTTTACCTGATCATAATAACCGGCTAAAGCATTATAGACCAATTTTTTCGCCTGTGGATAATCAGCAGTCTCCGCAAATTTCAACCCCTTCAAAAGATAAGCTTCAGCCTCATGATACTTACCCTGCCTCGCTTTGGAAATCCCGAGCCCAATAGTACTTAGAATATAACCAATAAATGTTTCAGGTAATATCTTTAAAGCTTCCAGATTATAAACATCCGTACTTTTATAATCATGCAACTCCAAATAGTTTTCCCCCATGAACTGATAGGTTTTTCCTAAGGTCATCTTATCCTCAGGAATTTTAGATAAATGAATAAGCGATTCTTTAAGAAAGTGAATTGCCTGACCATACCTCTTTAAATTTCGCTCATAATAAGCTTTTTCCTGCAAAAAAAGGGCTTTTACCTGTGCCTGCTTCTTTTCATCATCTATTTTATCCGCAATCTGTGAACCTTCATCAGCATATTTTCCGGATTTTTTGTAAAGTCCCAAAACCCTGTATTCCGTAGCTAAAAGTCCTCGGATTTTTGCCTGTAGCTCATAATTTTGAGAAGAATCCAGAATTTCTTTGGCCTCTTCAGCAAACCGGATGCTTTCGTCGTTTTTACTTTGCTGCATATAAAGGATTGCTTTTAGCATCACACTTCGCCCTTTAAGTTCCGGAGAAGTTGCTGCAACCACCATTGAGTCTGCAATTTTCAATGCCTGCGGCAAATCTGTAGCCGCAATTTCCGTAACTACTTTTTGATATAATTTTTCGTAAGAATTACCTGTTTTTTGAGCCCATACCCCATTCGGAACCAGGAAGATAAGAAAGAATATTTTTTTAAACATAATTTACTTCAAAACCAAATTTATTAAAGCACAAGCTCGTTTTAATAAATT
>NZ_JBBGZQ010000049.1:0-5747 GCF_037572595.1 Chryseobacterium sp. MYb328
GGCTTTCAGCCCCCCGAAACAACTTTACTTTTTGAATTCCTGTAAAAGAGACTCAATGTGATTTATATATCTTCCGTAATATCGGTGAAACCAAAATTTACCGCATAGAAAGAGTAAGAACATTCCAATGATCAGCGAACCGATAAGGATAGCAGCGATCTTAACTTCTCCTATAGGTTGTGGCCAGGGGATGAATTCCAGTACAATCAGTATTTCACAGACTATAAAAGGAGCAAAACTTATGTAATAAGACAGATAATACTGCTTATTCAGATTCAACTGCGTTACAAGTTCTTTCAGGGAGTCACTGGTCTTCAGCTCTGTATTGCTGATATCATGGTATAATTTAAAAAACTTACTGTAAAAGAAAACAGTCACCAGAAGCATTGAGGCAATCAAAACTGTAATATACAATTGGAGTTTAAACGGTTTACAGACTGAGCAAACCATGAATGCAAAAATGAAAATTCCTACGATCCACCAGAATTCCATACGCATATTTTTGCGTACTTTTTCGATAGGAAGATTTATTTTATTGCGTTGTTCTATATTAATTTCCGGAGTTTCGTTTTCAATATCTTCATTCCAGGTATTTTTCAATTCATCTATATTCATCGGATTCAGGTTTAAAGTTGGTTAGTGGTATGTTGGTTCAAGATATCTTTTAATTTATTTTTAGCCCGGTTCATTTTCACTCTTACATTGCCTTCAGATATTCCCATCTGCTCCGCAATCTGCTTTCCTGAAAAATCTTCCAGATAATAGAAAATAAAGGCCTTATCAATAGGATTGAGCAGATGAATGGCTTTATACATCTCTGCCATCCGTTCTTCTTTGCCATCATCATACTCTTCCTGAGCAATGGCATGAATAGAGAAATCTTCATTTCCTATGAAGCTTCTTCTTTTTTGATTTTTGAGGAAGATGATGGCTGTATTTAAAGCAATCCTATACAACCAGGTTGAAAATTCGCTTTCCCCTCTGAAGTTTGGATATGCCTTCCATAGCTGAAAGGTAATTTCCTGAAAAAGATCATCACAGTCATCTTTTTCAGACATATACATTTTGGAAATCTTAAAAATGATTCCCTTATGCTTTTCAATCTTATGGATAAACTCTTGCTCTACTGAGGTCATAGCTTGTTACTCTATAGAGTTAGTTATTATTAAAAAAAATTGTTACAGAAAATTAATTAAAAAAAATAAAAAACCCGACAGAAAAATACTGCCAGGCCCCTCATCGTGTGTTTTTTGGTTTCTACTATTTTTAGGATAGTACTTTATTCGAAATAATTGTAGGTGTTTCTAATTCTAATGAATGATTTGCACAGTTAGTAGAGAAAAAACGAAAATGTTACATAAAATAATACCCTGATATTTTTTCATATCAAGGTATTTATATCAATATTTAGTTACGTTTTATTTGAAATCTAAAAAGTCGTCTTTTTCAAGATAGTGATTCAGGGCAGTGATAAGCTGAAAAGAAGTAATATCAGCATACTGCCGGAAAGCAAGATCCACTACATCCTGAATATTTTCATCAGAACACATATAGCTAAGTTTATTATGGTATACAAAATCAGGTAAGATTTCGTTATCATTCTCTCCGATATCTAAGGGATCACCGATGAAAACTTTCATTTCCGGTTCAAATTCATCTTTTGATGAATAGACTGCGTAATTGTATTCCGGATCATAAGATTCTTTTCTGTCTTGTTTATTCTTCACAAGTTCCAGAAATTCTTCTATACAATACACCTGATTTTTAATCTCATTCATCTGATATTCTTTTAACCGCTCAATTTTTTAAAGGTAGAAATTTTATGGAATAAAAACAGATTCTAGTTCAGTTTATTTAAAGCTCTTTGTAATGATACGATATCAAGGATATTAAGTTTTGCACCTGCTAGGATGATGATCAGCAGAACAAGTGTCAGAAATAAAATAATAAAGATATAAACCGATACATACCATATAACAGTATTCAGTATATTACCTTGGATCCCGAATTTATTCATAAAATACTTCTGAGACCTTTCAAACCATGTTTTCTTTTTCTCTGTTCGTGGTTTTACGTCCACTCCATTAAGTTCATCTACCAAATACACCACATCATCAATATATCTTCCATACATATAATAGATCCAATATTTAATGATAAAGCATACTAAGAGTAAAGTAATGAGGAAGCTTATTCCAAAAATAGCCAGATTATATTCCATATCAAAATGGAAATTGATCTTAATGAGAGATAAAAGAAAGGCAAGCGGGATATAAGAAATATAATATGAAATGTAGATTTCCTTCGATATTAAAAGCTGGGCTTTAAGATTAAACAGGTCATAATTGGTATTAATGCTGTTCTTTTGAAGAAGTTTATACAGTCTAAGAAAACGGGAATAAAAATAGATCATAAAAGCAATCGTCAGGATGGTGACAAATGTTGATATGATTCTTACATTGGGATCTGTGGAAGCAAATGGAAAACTGGTTAAAAGCAATGGTAAAGTAACAACCATCAGCCAAAATTCAGTTTTCATATTGATTTTCAGCATCTGGAGCGGAGAATGAATCTCGCGTTGCTTTTCCAGGGAAATTTCAGGGGGTTCCTGTCCTGTATCTTTATTCCAAAGTTCTCTAAAATTTTCTAAGTCCATTCATTTATGTTTTAATTTGAACCTGTTCTCTGCCTGGCAATGATCTCCTTTAATTTTTCTTTTGCTCTTTTAAGCTTCACCCTTGCATTCACTTCTGTAATCCCTAATTGATAAGCAATTTCTCTACCGGGGTAATCTTCCAGAAAGAAAAATATCAGTGCTTTATCAATAGGACTCAGCTTATGGATTGCTTCATACATCAATTTCATATTCTGATCATCGGTATCATTATAAGGCTCCTGCTGGGCACTCAGGCCGCCAATATCCTGATTGTGTATAAAACTACGTTTTTTTTCACTCCGCAGAAAAACTATTGCTGTGTTAAGCGCAGTTCTGTATAGCCATGTTGAGAAATCACTCCGCCGCTGAAAATCACCATATGATTTCCACGCCTGATAAATGATCTCCTGATAGAGGTCATTCTGATCGTCCTTGTTATCCATATACATTTTAGAGATTTTGAAAATAACACCTTTGTGCTTTTCAATTTTCTCTAAAAATTCTTGTTCCAATGAAGACATGATTTACACACTAATCCTAGAGGCAATATTTTATAAAACATCACCCAATTACAACACAAACCTTAAAAACTCAGCCATTAAGTTAAAAAATCCTTAATAAATTTCATTATTTATTAAGGATTTTTATTTTATGTTAAATACAATTGGGATTGAAACTAGAAAATATAGTCTGTACTTAAAAAGTTGGAATCATGTTCCCTTACAATCGTATTCAGTAATGTTTTATTGGAATCTGTAAGCTTTGCAGCCACCAGCGAACGTATCGAAAATGAACGCAGGGCATCAAAAACGGAAAGCGTACCTTCTGCACTGTCTTTTCTTCCGGTAAAAGGAAATACATCCGGACCACGCTGTGCCTGACAATTGATATTGACACGGCTTACAAGGTTTACAAAAGAATCAATCAGCTTTGCAACTTCCTGTGGGTCTTCACTGAAAATACTAACCTGCATTCCATGAGAGGCATTCACCTGATAGTCTATCGGCTCTTCAATATCTTCAAACGGAACAACAGGAATTACCGGACCGAACTGTTCTTCATGATAGAGCTTCATCTCACTGTTTACAGGATAAACAACTGCCGGAAAGACGAAAGACTCTTCTGTATAGCCACCACCTTTATTTAAAACGGCTGCACCTTTCAATACAGCATCTTCAATACATTCCTTCAGATAAGGTGGTTTATTAACTTCCGGAAGAGGAGTTACTTTCACCTCTTTTTCCCATGGTAAACCGGCTTTCAGGGCTGAAACAGCTTCACTTAGCTTCATGGTAAATTCTGCAGCAATTTCTTTCTGAACAAAAATCAGTTTTAAGGCTGTACAGCGTTGTCCGTTAAATGAAAGTGCTCCCAGAATACATTCACTTACTGCTACATCAAGGTTGGCATTTTTGGTAACAATCGCTGCATTCTTAGCATCAAGACTCAGAATGGCTCTTAAACGATTCACCTTCGGATGTAATTTCTTCAATCCATTGGCAACTTTACTTGAACCGATAAAAGCAAGTACATTTACTTTACCACTTTCCATGATTGGAGTTATGATTTCAGAACCTTTTCCATATAAAGTATTCACTGTTCCTTTCGGGAAAGCTTCTTTAAAGGCATTCAATAAAGGATAATGAGCCAGTACTCCATGTTTAGGTAGCTTGAATAAGATTGTATTTCCCATAATCAATGCAGGAATCAGTGTAGTAAAGATCTCGTTCAAAGGATAATTGAATGGCCCCATACTTAAAACTACTCCCAATGGTGCTCTTCTGATCTGCGCAATTGTACCTTCTGCTTCCTGAAAGCGGGAAGACTCTCTATCCAGGTCTTTTAAAGCATCAATAGTTTGATTGATATAATCTACCGTACGGTCAAATTCTTTGGTAGAATCGGCCAGTGTTTTCCCGATTTCCCACATTAGCAGCTTAATGATCAGATCACGCTGCTGGATCATGAGATAGACAAATTTCTGCATACACTTGACACGTCCTTCCACAGACATTGTAGGCCACTCTCCCAGCCCGTTATCATATGCCTTTACACAGGTATTCAGCACTTCCATGGCTTCTTCAGGACCAATATTCGGGATGCTTCCCAGAAGTTTTCTCTCTAATCCGTTTTCAGTAGGAATACAAACCGGGGAATAAATATTCTGGGTTTCACCTTTCCATTCTACCAGTTCACCATTCAGAAGATAGACTTTCTGATGGATCTCGGGGACTTTATATTCTTCGGGGATTTCGTTTTCGTTTTTAAAAATATCTTGAAATGACACATTGTTTGCTGAACTCATATTGTTAGTATTTAATAATTTGAATCTGAATTTTGTAGAATAAAGGTAGACGTAAAAATTGATTTTCAGAATAACGAATCAATAGATTTGCTCTATTTAAGAGCTATTTGAATGAAAATTAACTCAGCCAACTGAAAAAAACAATATTTTTGTTAAAAATAAATTTTCAATGTTTTCAAAAATAGTTTTCAGTACGTTATTCTTTTTCTCAGCAATGGGTTTTGCCCAAAAATCTAAACCTATTAATACCGTTTTGTTAAAAGGGACCCCAGTACGTACTTATTCCAAATTACCGGATGTAAACAAACCGGCTCCGAAATTTACCCTTACGGATGTGAATATGAATGATCAAAGTTTAGATGCTTACAAAGGCAGATATGTAATCCTGAATATCTTTCCTAGTGTAGATACGGGAGTTTGCTCAGCATCTGTGCATCATTTCAATGAAGAGGCAGGGAACCTTCCCAATACGGTAGTGCTTTGTATTTCTAAAGATTTACCTTTTGCTCAGAAAAGATTCTGTGGTGCTGAAGGAATCAACAATGTGGTGATGCTTTCTGATTTCCGTTCTGATTTCGGATGGAATTATGGGGTAGAAATGGTAGAATCATCTATGAAAGGGCTTCTCAGCAGAGCTGTTGTTGTGATTGACCCTTCGGGAACCATTATTTATGAAGAACAGGTACCGGATATTTCTCAGGAACCTAATTATGCTGCGGCTATTCAGGCTGTGAAATAATAGGTATTGACTTTAAAATATAAATAAATGCTCGGGCGATCTTCGAT
>NZ_JBBGZQ010000050.1:0-3694 GCF_037572595.1 Chryseobacterium sp. MYb328
GTTTGGGAGGCGGAATGGATAACCGTGTAAAATCCATCCAAACCAGAAGCGGACACCGAATTGTTTTCACAGAAGATGAAAGCATCATCATCACAGATAAAAGTGGCAACGAGATTCATTTGGATACTACCGGAAGCAATATCAACATCACGGCACCGGAAACAATTAATATGACTGCCAGAAATATTAATATCACGGCCTCTGAAAATATTACTTCAACAGCCGGAATGAATATTACTGAAAGTGCTGGAGCAAATCATCTGAGTACGGCAGGAGGAAATATTTGGCAAAATGCAGTTTTAAATTATAATTTGAATGCAACTAATATTATGAATACTGCCTCTGAAAACTTTACTTATGATGCTACAGATATTCATAAAAATGCATCTGAAGGAATTGAAGTTGTTGCCTCAAAGGATTATATACAGAATAGTGAACAGACTATTCATAATTTATCTGGCGAAAAGGGACATAATGCGTAATATTTCAATATAAAAGTATTAAAACATGGCAACGAAAAAGAAAGGGAATATACAGGTCTTTGCTAAAAATATACGAGGTACAGCAAATGGGGGGATTTTAGAAGAAAGTAAATATACTAGGAATATTTCTGGTGGAAGACATGTACAGAATGGTCTGGCTGGTGGGGTTAATAATGATGTGAATAAAGAAAGAAGTCTTGTTGAAGAAACAAGAGTGAAAAACATAGAGAGTCTTGATAAATTTGAAGAGGGTTCTGCTAACGATGGATCAGGCATCAATAAAAAGGAAGGAATTCTATATGGTAAAACTTATAGATTTAAAGTCAAAGAATATACAAATGGGGAACCTAGAAATCCAAATAGTATCCGATGGGCAATAGAATATATTGATCCTGAAACAGGTAGAAAAGTAGAAAATATTTTGACGAATAAAGATTATAGGGGGATTGAACTAAATGTAAATTTTACTTCTCATGAGTGTTGTGGAGGAAATTTGGAAGTTAGGGCATATATTGAAAACCCTGAAATAGAGGGAAAATTGCCTGTATTTATGCATAATAGATTTAGGTGGTTTGATAGAAAAATATTAGAAAACCAAGTAGAACAAAGACGAGATAAACCATATTTAGCCGATCAAAATGATACTCCGACTTGTGGAATGGCTGCAATTTTATATATATTGGCCAAAAAGGATTTTGAAAAGTATAAAAATTTTGTATTAACGTTACATCGAACAGGAATAGGTATTTGTAATAATTATAAAGTGGATGTTGATGAAAGTAAGCATTTGCTAGAAATGAATCCGGTTACAAATACAAAATATCCAAGCAATCCAAATAAAATGCCTTATGCTGACTGGATACCATTTTCTTGTATGCGAGATAAAGAAAATGAAATGAAAGATTTTGATGGAGAAAATGATGAAGTTTTTGATGGATCAACACTGCCTAGAGAATTAAGTAAATTGATGAGTGATGTATTGAATTTTACCTCGGTTACTGACAATACTAATGTTGTATTTACTAAAGGTGCATTACCTTGGGATGGTGAAGATTCTTCTTCAAGAGAGGTTGCAAAAATGCAGGAACTTTATTTGGATGGTTATACCGTATGTATGTTAATTAATGCAAATATGTTATCGAATAAAAAATCTGGAGTATTTACACCCATTGAACATTGGATAGTTTTTGAAGGAGTGATAGGAGGAACGATCACTCCAGATGTTTATGATTTTGAAGTGTTTACTTGGGGGGAGATTAGAAAGGTGATTATTAATCCTTCTGTTTTTAGTACTAACTTTTATGGATACGTTTATGGAAAATAAAAAAGTATTATGTTTATTTTTATTCTTTTTTGCATGTAAAGAAAAAAAAAATGAACAGTGTAATTTAGGTGATATTCCTATGGGAAGTTATGTTTTTTTTAAAGGGTTTAATGATAAAATTGATAAGATTACTTTTGAAAGTTTATCATCTAAAAATAGAGTTTTTTCTTATCAAAATCCTAATTTGGAGTATAATGGAGTAAAGGAATTTCGTTTGAAAATAAATAGAGCTACGATTGACATTCTCCAGAAAGATTGCGTAATTATTATTGATGATAGTTTGAAATTTAAAATTTCAGGAGTAAAGATAAATAAGGTACAGAGGTCAACAATGTGGAATAAAAAGCTTTTTTGTGAACTAAACGAATATAAATTAAATGACTCCCTTATTGAAAATCACGATGGTATTTTTGTTTACAAGTAGTTATTGATCAAGAATGAGATTTTTTTATGGAAATTTCAATGGGATATTATGAGAAAGGATCCTAATTTGATAGAATTGGTAAAAAAATAAAATAATGAGAACATATTTTCAGATATATTGTCTAATGCTCTCTGCAGGCTCGATTATGATGTCTTGTCAGTCAAAAACATATAATAAAGAAACAAATATTACAACTAATCAGTTTACAATGAAAGAACAGTTTCCAAACCATCAGACTGCCTTTGAAAAAATAAATGATGAGATTATTTGGTATAATCCTACAGGTGATAAACTTTTTATGATAGATTTAAAAAAATCTCTATTTACCACTTATCAACCAGATATTGACTATTCTCTATATTTGTTCAAAGTAAATGATTTTCTTTATTTTTCTCCCAAAATAATAAAGGAGAATTCCACATTTGCTACAGGCAATGTGGGAACAGGGATGGGAGTTTTTTCTACAGAAAAAATGATTAATGATTTAGGGTTAATTGAGAAAGAGAAAATAGAATATCCCAATGATGATGGAAAAATGGGAATATATAATGTTACTTATAGTTATAACAAATTTGCACAACTTTTAAAAATTAAACAAGATAGAGATATCATTTTGGAATATAAATATGATGAAAATGCTAAAATCATAGAAGCTGAAACGCCAAAAGGACAAAGAAAGTTTAAGTACAATAATGAAGCACAAATTGACAAAGAGGAAATAACTAATAAGAATGGATCGAAGAATATTTTAAATTATCGTTACAATTCTTCAAAACAGATTGAAAAAAAATATAATGATGATGAGACTTTGGTAAAAGAGTATCAATATGATTCAAATAAAAAACTTATTAGCATTATTGAATATTCAGGGATAATAGACAAGAACGATCCAAGTGTGATAATTAATCATTTTATCAAAAAAAGTTATACGTATAATGCTGACAAGGTCATTGAAGAAAAACAGTATGAATATAATATTGCCAGTTCTTCAGTTGTAGTTAATCATAAAAGAATACCTATAACAATTGCAGAACAAAAGAAAGTAGCTTGGCAAAAACTAAGGGATCAATCAGAAATTCCGTTATCAGGGATTGAAAAAAAATATTCTTATCAATCAAATGAAATAAATGTTGGTATTAATAAATATAGTTTTTCTATCACTTTAGCAAAAGGTAAATCAGAAAAAAATAAAGAACTTCTAGATTCTGAAACAATTAAATACAGATTAGATAATATTGGAAGAATCATAAAACAAGAGGTCTATAATAAGAAAGAGCTTGTGAAAACACAAGAGTTTTATTATTAAAGTGTTTAAAAAGATAGGAGCTATGATTACTAAGTAATGTGAAAGGACTTCAGAATTACACATTATCAACATTCATACAAAGAAAGACTGTCCCTTATAAAGACGGTCTTTTTTGCCCTGTTATGAAAAATTATATCGATCAATTGTTGTCTATCTCA
>NZ_JBBGZQ010000051.1:0-3583 GCF_037572595.1 Chryseobacterium sp. MYb328
ACCTTCATTACGCTTATCTTTGTAGTATCTATAAATTCTGAACAAAAAATAATAATATGCTTTCATTTCTAAATTTTAATTTTCTCCCGGCTTGGGGAATAAAGAATTACCTGTTGAGTACTCATATAAAAATTTTCCTCCGAAATAAGCAAGAATAATAGCCCGTTACAGGCTATTTAAATAAAAATCAGAGTATTATATCAATACTCTGATTACGATAATTAAAATATTATTAGAATGTTTCTTCAAACCATTTTCTTATTTTACCCTCTAAAGAAGGTCGTCTTTCGATTTGTTCTATCGACGGGTTTTCTCTTCTCTCTTTGAATATTTTTTCACGATTAATATTAGCAAGTATAATAAATGAAACACTTAAAGCAATAATAAACGTAATAATATATATTCCTCCCTTTTTATCTTTGTGAAAATTAAAGCTTAAAAATTTCTTTTTTCTAACAACGAAATAATAATTTATTAATCCAATAAATATAAAAAACATTATAGCATAAAATTTATTGGGATACATCGGTAATAAATTGAAATAGTTAGCTAATCCATGGAAAAATAATATAACAAAACTAGTCAATACTGTACTAACAATAGTCGCACTAAATAATGCCTGAAATTCGTTCTCATTCTGCTTATCTTTATAATATCTATAAATTCTAAATAATAAATAATAATATGCTTTCATTATTTGTTTTAGTTTTTTTGCGGTTTCTCAAACAATGATTCTCCTGTTGAATATTCATATATGAATTTTCCTCCAAAATATGCAAGGCTAATAGGTGCACCCCAGCCAGTAAAACCAATAGCTCCCATTGCCAAGTCAACACTAGCTTCTGTTCCTGTAATTTGTCCATCTAAATATTGATAACCTGTTACAAACATTCCTACACCCCCTACAACTTTTCCAGCTATAGAATACGCAGAAGTTGCTTTTCCAGCTGCTGTATAGCCGTTTCTAAGCCCTTGCACTCCTCTTACAAATTTACCATTGGCTCCTTTTTCTAAAATTTTGGTAGATTTAACAATACCTTTTGCGTCTACCCAATGATACTTACTGTAAATACTTTTTTCTAAAGCGTAATAGGCAATTCCTCCGGCAGTCATAGTATTTCCTACATGTCCCCAATCAAAGCCTTCCTGACCTGGCAAGTAATGAGAGGGCTGCTTAATTTCCGGGATATCAGAGTTAGATAGCTTCAGCATATGCGCCACCATCTCCTGTGCTGTATTGGCATCTCCTTCTGCTCCTCCTGTCCACCAACTCATATAACCATTATGGCTACGCAGTGAATACTCTCCTCCATTAGCGAATACTGAGACTAAATCTTTATAAGCCTGAGTCTGGCCAAAGGTGGCACTCCCACCAAAATTGGTATTCCCACCTAAATTTCCAGGGTAGAAGCTTGTACTCAATCTTCCACCACCGCTCAGCATTTGTCCCATCACTCCACCGCCCTGGCTTTCAATAAAACCTGTATACTCTGCCTGCATTGCCTGATAATCGTTAACCAATGCCTTTCTGCCATCAGGGTCAATGAACATTATCGGATTATTTAATCCATAATTATATGGAGAAAATCTACGGGAGATCTCTGCCAGAGGATCCACCACTCCCCATCTTCCAATGTCCGACATATAAAATCTTGCCCCATAATCATACATTCCCGTTTCCTGAAGCTCTTTACCATTATATTTATAAGAATAATGGCTTACAAACTTAGACGTTCCTAATGATCCCTGGATATGATTCATCCCAAAAGGATAGTAATTATTAGTATCGGTAATCTCAAGAGCGCCTTCGCTGTTTTTAGCAAAACTTACCCCTGTATTTCCAAGGTGGTTTTTATACTGGTAATATATAATTATTTTCTAATTTAATAGAAGAAAACCATTGCATGATCGGCAATGGTTTCTTTATTATTTTACTGTTGAAAGCACTAGCATGATGCTCACGCTAGCGAGGGTGGGCTCAGTGATAATGTCAAAACAATTTAATTTTCTCTTTTAATCCTTTTTTTCACACCAAAGCACAAAACCATTTCTTTCTAATATCAGAGAATCTAAAATTTTACCAAAAGCAGTATGAACATCCCCTTCTATTACTTCGTCTATACAATCATAATCAGGTTCAAAAACTATAACCCATTTTTTTTCGACCCCAGTTAAAGAATATAATAGATTCAATAATGTATCATTTTCTCTAGGAATATTTGTATCTACAGAAAGTTCATTTATCAAACTTTCGATTCCATCAAGTATTGAAATACATTGCCATTGTTCTCTTTGAAAATCATTTGGCAAGAATGGTATGATGTGTTCAGGAACATTTGATTTGATTAATTTAAAATAATGAAACCAAGCTTCTTCCTGGCCCTGTGGAAATTTTTCTCCCTGCCACTCATAAACAGGTTGTTCAAAATTAACAGTTGTTATCTTTGACTCTATTGGTAATAAAAATTCGAAACCTACGTCCATAGTTATAATATTTTTTAAGGAAATGGCACTGCTTTACCATATTGCCAATTCTTTCCGTTATTGAAATTAAAAATGTGCTGATGCGGATTTGGATGTACTAAAGGACGCCCATGTGTTGTCCAATCCACTCTACTCCAAGGAACTACTTTCCCATTCGCCAAAGGCCAAGAACCACCTGTAAATGTTGCTGACTGTCTATATAATATACCATCACTTCCTATTTTACCTCCTAAAGTGGTGTGAGGATATTTACCTGCAAGAGGATCTGGTAATGGAATATCCCAACCTGCTACCTTTTGTTGAGACAATGGCGTTTTGGGAATATAAATTCCTCCTCCCTTAGAAGCATTATTTCCACTCTTAATAATTCCCGCTTCTCCACTTACTCCTTGCGGAGCTTTCATGGCATACAGAAATGTTGCTACTTGTGCAGTAGAATATGCATTCCTACCTTCCACCCCAAGCTGCATAAGCATTTCTGTCATACCCGCTTCCAAAAGCATGAATGGAATAGTAAGTATACTAACACTCTCCAATCCTCCTTTATCATTATACCTTCCAGCATTCAAAGTTCTATCCCATGCAAAATCACTCTTACCGTTCCACCATTCCATATATCTATTGACATGGCTTTGGATCTGCAGACCCCAGGAAAAGCTACTTTTTCCCTGAAGCTGTACATTAGGAATATTTATATGGATGCCATCACTTTCGTTTCTAACCCCTGAAGCCATATTAGCATTAGAAAGGTTCCCAGCATAATCCATTGTGTTTCCCCAATTATTACTAAAACCTCCATAACCATTATTTGTCCATACAGTACCGTCTGGCGAATCATAAATTTCCTTAGCAAATGCGGCAGATATCCTACCATCAGGGTCAAAATAATAAACAGGATTATTCAATACATAAGCATAAGGACTGGCAGAAAGATAGTTTTCCGAAAGCTGATCCAACCCATTCCATCTTCCCAGATCAGGAAAATATTGCCTCCAGCCATAATCATACATTCCCGTTTCCTGAAGCTCCTTTTCGTTAAACTTATAAGAATAATGGCTTCCAAACTTAGACGTTCCTAATGATCCCTGGATATGATTCA
>NZ_JBBGZQ010000052.1:0-3580 GCF_037572595.1 Chryseobacterium sp. MYb328
GATAACGTTAGTTCAACTATAGATTTAAAACGCTATGATCGCTAAGATAACTTTAATCCTGCTTAGCTTTCCGTTCGCAAAGGCACTGCGTTAAAAGCATTAAAGACTTCCCTTACCTTAACTCCATTATGCTATTGATTCCTTCTCTTCATGTCTGTCTTCCTGCGACTCGTTCTCTGCTTTACCGGCTTTCCAGTAAGAAAAAGCGTAGAGTTCTTTTGAGGTCCAGTTCTTTTCTTTTCTAAGATAAGTGCGTATTTCTTTAACATTAGAGAATTCACAAGCTACATAGCCAAATTTTGATGTTTCAGGAATCTCTATACTCTTTACCACATCAGCAATTTCACTGCTGACCTGAGGCTGGGAATTATGAAGCCATCTAAACTCAATATCTGCTTTAGTTTCTAAGATCTGCTCATCTTCTTTTCCGTGAACTTCGATAATACAGATTCCTTTTGCTGGTTCCGGAAGGGTTTCTAAAATAGCACTTAATACAGGAATTGCCGTAGCATCACCTGCCAATAAATACCATTCTGCTTCAGGATACAGCTCTTTTTCACCAAGACGCATCATTACTCCAAGCTTTGAACCTGCTTTTGCTTCTCTTACCCATTTTGAGGCCGGACCTCCGTCTCCATGATCTACAAAATCAATAAAGATTTCATTCTTTTCCAGATCAATTCCCCTATGCGTATATGTCCTGATGGATGGAGCCACTTCTTTTGGTGGATACACCCATTCATCATTTTCTATAGTTGGGAAATGCACTTCGTTTAATCCAACCGGAGGAATGGCAATTTTATTATTGTCTCCTATCGTGGTATTTTTAAACAAATGAACTTCGGGAGAATACAGATACACTCTGATAAAATGATTGGTAATGTATTCTTTTCTGGTAACTTCGGCAATGAACTGCCATGTTGAAATTTGAGCCATAACTGAATTTATTTTTTAAGTTAAAATCCGGCTTCCGATCAATATCAGAAACCGGATTTATAGAAAGTATTTGATTCAGACTAAGGCATAATACCTTAATCTTATTTTTTTAAAATTCAAAAGTATAAGACAGGTTGAATGTTCTGCCTCTTCCTTTATAATTAAACAAGTCCGGAATTCCGTAGCTTGAGTATAAAACCTGGGAACGCTTGCTCCAGATGGTCTGGTAATCCGTATTGAACAGGTTCTGAATTCCAAGATTGAACTTCCCAAACTGGAATCGGTAGCCTATCATAAGGTCTGATGTATTGTATCCTTCCACTACATTATTAAGCTCATCCTTCTGCTTGAAATTCTGTAAAGACTGGAACCTGAACGACCAGTTTTTCACGTTATATCCAATGTATGTTACTAATTTTGATGGAGAAGCATTGTAAATTTCCTGTTTCTGCCATTCGCCCTTATTGTCTACTTCAGATTTGATCAATAATCCACTTGCTCCGAAATACACTCCGTTGTTCATAGAATAAGAAATCTCAGCTTCGATTCCCATATTTCTTAATTTCAGGTCATTAACAAGAATCTGGAATGTATTTTTATCTACAGCTACAGTTTTGTCAGAATTACTTAAGAATCCGGCAACCTGTGCTCTCAACCCACCTTTATTAATACGGTATCCTACTTCAAACTGATTGGTTTTGATGGCCTGTAAAGGCTGCTCTTTGACATTGATACTGGAAACTACATCCCAATGGGTTCCGTTCAGTTTATAGGTTCCTATTCCATAATATTTAGCAGGATCTGCTAAGCTTGCACCTTGGGAGAATGTTCCCCATACCTGGTGCTGCTCACTGATTTTATACAGTAATCCGGCATTGGCTAATGTGACATTATATGAGCTTTCTCCTCCCGGAATGGCTGAAGCGGAGGCTCCATATCCCATAGCAATCTGTGTCTGTTGTACAGAGCCTACAAAATCATCCATTTTTACGTTGATGTGCTGGTAACGTACTCCTGCATTAAGCTGTAACTTTGGAATAATGTTATATTTTGCCTGAACATATCCTGCATAACTTTGAGAATGGTTAGTAGGATATCTTCCTAACCTGTATTGAGTCTGGTTAATTAATCCGCCACTGGACATTGTTTTAGTAATATCATATACCGATTGTGTTCCTTCAAACTTTTCAAAATCTATATCAGCTCCATAAGTAACATTCAATCCCTTCCATGATTTTGACAATAAAGCTTTAATTCCAGAATAATAAGTATCCTGCTGTGAAGAAGACATATAAGCCATACTCGTTTTGTCCAGCTTTACATTTCCGGGGAAAGGATAAAATCCTAGTTTTTCTCCTCTCGTGGCAAGCTGAATATAAAGATCCTGCCCACCCAGAATATTATTTCCATTGTAGGCTACTGTTGCCATATAGCGCTCTGTACCTACATTTTTATCGGAAGAAAACCCATCTCTCATCTCCAGTAGACTTCCGTCTTTCTTGGTAAATGCGCTTAGGTTTTGTCCTAAATATAAACTTCTGTCACCATTGAATTTTGAGTTATAATATTGAACAGAAGCTGTTATTTTATGCTTGTTGTTAAATTGATATCCTCCGGTTGCAAGGACATCAATAGATTGGTTATACTGAAGATCGGTTTGGGTAATATCTGTAAAAAGCTGTTTCTGATCAGCTCCATATACTCCACCATTCTGCTGATAAGCAATTCCCAGTCTCCCGAAGAACTTTTCTCCTTTTCCTGCAATAGATTGTGCTGCACGGAAATCATGGTCATCTTTTCCCATAAATCCTGTACGTACACCCAGTTCAGTTTCTCCGCTGATTCCTTTTTTGGATGGTATTTTTGTAATAATATTAATGATACCACCGGTTGCATTTCCACCGTAGACAGAGCTGGCTCCGGAAAGCACCTCGATTCTTTCAATATTAAACGGATCAATGGCATCCAGCTGACGGCTGATGGCACGGATACTGTTCAAAGAAACTCCGTCAATCATTACCAGGGCAGAACGTCCTCTCATATTCTGTCCGTAGTTTGTTCTTCCTTGCGGACCAATATCCATACTTGGAATTAAAATGGATAACATTTCCTTAATCGGAACCCCGCTTTTGGCCTGTTCCTGAATTTTTTCTTTCTGAACAACCCAAACGGTACCGGGAATCTCAGATATTTTGGTAGGTTTTCTGGATGCTACGATGACAACATCTTCTATACCTTTAGAGGCTACAGAATCTCTAACAGTTTGGGAAAATAGTAATCCCGATGCCAATAGACCTATGAATGCGTACTGCTTTTTCATTCCTTCAAATCAAAGTTTTATAATCCGGCAAAGGTAATTCTTATTTAGAAACAATAAAAATAAGAAAAGATGAAATTTTTCACTTTTTTGATGTAAAGGCTGGAAGATGGAAGCTGGGGACAGGAAGTTATTTATGTCATCAGTATAGCTATAACTACTTTTCAATAATTTTCTTACACTGAGCAACAGTCTTTAACCGTTTATCATAACTTCCCGCTTCCTGCCTTATAAAACTTAAGTTCAATATGCAGTATTCCATCTATAAAAATTGAGATATAGATGGTAACCGCCTATCATAACTCCCCTCTTCCAGCCTCCCGCTTC
>NZ_JBBGZQ010000053.1:0-3188 GCF_037572595.1 Chryseobacterium sp. MYb328
AAAAAAAAATCCTTTATCTTTCGATAAAGGATTTTTAAAAATAAAATAAAAACTGGCGGCGGCCTACTCTCCCGCGTTAGCAGTACCATCGGCGCTGGTGGGCTTAACTTCTGTGTTCGGAATGGGAACAGGTGAGCCCCACCGCTAAAACCACCCTAAAGGTTGTATATAAGATATCAGAGGATAGATTTCAGATTTCAGACTTAAAGTCTTATATCTGATGTCTTATATCTGACATCTGTTTTAAGCGATAAAAACTTTCACAAAGAGCTAACCTTGCTGCACTTCCGTGCGCCATATCAGGCTATAAATCTACGGGTAATTAGTACTACTCGGCTATGACATTACTGTCTTTACACCTGTAGCCTATCAACGTCGTCATCTCCAACGACCCTTAAAAGATGTCTCATCTTGAGGCGAGTTTCGCACTTATATGCCTTCAGTGCTTATCTCTTCCAAACGTAGCTACTCAGCAGTGCACCTGGCGGTACAACTGATACACCAGAGGTTTGTTCAATTCGGTCCTCTCGTACTAGAATCAAGCCCTCTCAAACATCTAACGCCCGCAATAGATAGAGACCGAACTGTCTCACGACGTTCTGAACCCAGCTCGCGTGCCACTTTAATGGGCGAACAGCCCAACCCTTGGGACCTTCTCCAGCCCCAGGATGTGACGAGCCGACATCGAGGTGCCGAACCTCCCCGTCGATGTGAGCTCTTGGGGGAGACTAGCCTGTTATCCCCGGAGTACCTTTTATCCTATGAGCGATGGCCCTTCCATACGGAACCACCGGATCACTATGTCCTGCTTTCGCACCTGATCGACTTGTAGGTCTCACAGTCAAGCACCCTTATGCCATTACACTCTACGCACGGTTACCAAGCGTGCTGAGGGTACCTTTGAAAGCCTCCGTTACTCTTTTGGAGGCGACCACCCCAGTCAAACTACCCACCACGCAATGTCCTTCTAAAAGAAGTTAGGCTCCAAGTAAGTAAAGGGTGGTATTTCAACGTTGGCTCCACCTACACTAGCGTGCAAGCTTCAAAGCCTCCCACCTATCCTACACATTACTTACTCAAAGTCAATACGAAGTTATAGTAAAGGTTCACAGGGTCTTTTCGTCCCATTGCGGGTAATCGGCATCTTCACCGATACTACAATTTCACAGAGCTCATGGTTGAGACAGTGCCCAGATCGTTACACCATTCGTGCAGGTCGGAACTTACCCGACAAGGAATTTCGCTACCTTAGGACCGTTATAGTTACGGCCGCCGTTTACTGGGGCTTCAGTCAATGCCTTCGGTTTAACCCTAAGCACCTTCCTTAACCTTCCAGCACCGGGCAGGTGTCAGACCCTATACTGCATCTTTCGATTTTGCAGAGTCCTGTGTTTTTGATAAACAGTCGCCTGGGCCTCTTTACTGCGGCCACCATTGCTGATGGCGTCTCTTCTCCCGAAGTTACGAGACTATTTTGCCTAGTTCCTTAACCATGATTCACTCTAGCACCTTAGGATTCTCTCCTCGACTACCTGTGTCGGTTTTGGTACGGGTTGCTTCACTTCGGCTTTTCTTGGAAGCACTTTCCCTACAGCAGCTTCGCCCGAAGGCTAGGCCTTGACTATTCCGTCAGTCTCCAGTAAGTACGGCACTCCGTCCCCTTTTTAGTGTGAGCAAGTATGGGAATATTAACCCATTGTCCATCCACTTCCCCGTTCGGGTTCGCGTTAGGTCCCGACTAACCCTCAGCTGATTAGCATGGCTGAGGAAACCTTAGTCTTTCGGTGAGCGGGTTTCTCGCCCGCTTTATCGTTACTTATGCCTACATTTTCTTTTCTATCCGCTCCACAATACCTCACAGTACTGCTTCGGCGCAAATAGAATGCTCTCCTACCAGATGTATCTAAAATACAAATCCATAGCTTCGGTAATATGTTTATGCCCGATTATTATCCATGCCGGACCGCTCGACTAGTGAGCTGTTACGCACTCTTTAAATGAATGGCTGCTTCCAAGCCAACATCCTAGCTGTCAATGCAGTCCAACCGCGTTGCTTCAACTTAACATATATTTTGGGACCTTAGCTGTTGGTCTGGGTTCTTTCCCTCTCGGACATGGACCTTAGCACCCATGCCCTCACTGCCGTAGAACATTTATTAGCATTCGGAGTTTGTCAGGAATTGGTAGGATTTGACTCCCCCGCATCCAATCAGTAGCTCTACCTCTAATAAACTTATATACGACGCTGCACCTAAATGCATTTCGGAGAGTACGAGCTATCTCCCAGTTTGATTGGCCTTTCACCCCTACCCACAGGTCATCCGAAGACTTTTCAACGTCAACCGGTTCGGTCCTCCACTCTGTGTTACCAGAGCTTCAACCTGCCCATGGGTAGATCACAAGGTTTCGCGTCTAATCCTACTAACTATACGCCCTATTCAGACTCGCTTTCGCTCCGGCTCCGGTACTTAATACCTTAACCTCGCTAGTAAAATTAACTCGTAGGCTCATTATGCAAAAGGCACGCCGTCACACCATATAGGTGCTCCGACCGCTTGTAGGCGTACGGTTTCAGGTTCTATTTCACCCTTCTATTCGAAGTGCTTTTCACCTTTCCTTCACAGTACTTGTTCACTATCGGTCTTTCAGGAGTATTTAGCCTTGGAGGATGGTCCCCCCATATTCAGACAGGATTTCACGTGTCCCGCCCTACTCATTTATCACTTAAATATGCCTTTCATATACGGGGCTATCACCCTCTACGGCTGTTCTTTCCAGAACATTCTATTAAACATAAATTAGCTTTTGGGCTAATCCGCTTTCGCTCGCCACTACTTACGGAATCTCTTCGATTTCTTTTCCTCCGGGTACTTAGATGTTTCAGTTCTCCGGGTTTGCTCCTCTTACGAGGTGACTGGTCTTCAACCAGCCGGGTTGCCCCATTCGGACATCTGCGGATCAATTCGTGTGTGCCAATCCCCGCAGCTTTTCGCAGCTTACCACGTCCTTCGTCGCCTCTGAAAGCCTAGGCATCCGCCATACGCCCTTAACGATTTCTTTCCTAATATTAAATTAGTTCAGTATTTTTTGATAAAATTTAATTTATCGATATTTTTATAAACTCGGCACTCGAAAGTGCTCGGTTATCTCTTTGTGATGTCTTTACCGTTAATGTCAATGATCTTAAT
>NZ_JBBGZQ010000054.1:0-2389 GCF_037572595.1 Chryseobacterium sp. MYb328
GCAAAGCCGCCGCCGCCGAAACTGAGAAAAGAGCTCAGACATACCGCTCAATCAGGGCTATTGATCCCTGGCTGTTGCCAAAACAAATTAGGTTTAAAACAATAATTATCTGTTAAGACTTTAAGTTTCTCACTGAGACAAGAATCAGTAGAAAATCTATACTTTTGCACCATGTTAGAAATTCTTTATCGTGACGAGAATATTATTGCCATCAATAAACCCAGCGGATTACTGGTTCATAAATCCTTTTATGCCGGAGAAGCTGATACCTATGCTATTCAGGAGTTAAGAAATCAGATTGGACAAAAAGTTTATCCTGTACATCGCTTAGACCGTAAAACTTCGGGGGTTTTGTTGTTTACCTTAGATAAAGATACGCTCAGAATAATGAGCGAACAGTTTGCATCACGCGAAGTGGAGAAGAAATATCTGGCAATTCTTCGTGGCTGGACAAAAGAAGAAGAAACGATCGATTATGACTTGGTTAATGAAAATGAAGTCACGCAAAATGCAGTTACCTACTATTCTCGTTTGCAGACTTCTGAAATAGATTTACCCTTTTTAAAGCATCAGACTTCTAGATATTGTTTGGTAGAGGCCATTCCTGAAACAGGAAGATTTCATCAGTTGAGAAAACATTTTAAACATATTCTTCATCCTATTTTAGGGTGCAGAAAACACGGGTGCAATAAACAAAATAAGTTGTGGCTTCAAACATTTGATATCAACAAAATGACGCTTCATGCTCATCAATTGATTTTTAATCATCCAATCACCAACGAAAAAATAATTGTGAACGCTACTATTGATGAAGAGTTTAAAAGAGTAGGGGATATTCTGAAATTTGATTTAAGTTCATACTCTAAACCCAAAGACTTTATTGAATAAGCCTTCTGTATTAAAGGGAAAATTTCTGGGGAATATCCTTGTCAAGGTTTTAAACCTTGACAAGGATATTAGAAGTACAACTTAAAAAAACATCTTGTCGAATGTTGTATTCCTTATAGATACTATAGTTAAAAAACATTTTGATAAAATATCTCAGGTTAATTAACCATTAATTTTAAAATGAGTAATTTTGTAAAACTTTTTTTCAATGTACAAATCGCTCATTCGTCCGATTCTTTTCAAATTTGATCCCGAAGAAGTGCATCACTTTACTTTTTCGATGCTAAAGAATTTTGGATTTATTACTAAATTATTTTTCCCCAAACCTATTGAAGACAAACGTCTGGAAAGAGAAGTTTTCGGATTAAAATTTAAAAATCCTGTAGGACTCGCTGCCGGTTTTGATAAAAATGCTGTTTTGTTCAACGAATTGGGCGACCTGGGTTTCGGTTTTGTAGAAATCGGAACGGTAACCCCAAGAGCTCAGGCTGGAAATCCTAAGAAAAGATTATTCCGTCTTATTGAAGATGGAGGGATTATTAACAGAATGGGCTTCAACAATGATGGCCTTCAGGCTGCGATCGAAAAACTGAAATCCAACAAAGGAAAGATAATCATCGGTGGAAACATCGGAAAAAATACAGATACAAAACCTGAAAACTATACTCAGGATTATCTGGATTGTTTCGAAGGCCTGCATCCCCATGTAGATTATTTTGTACTCAATGTAAGCTGCCCGAATGTTGGAAGCCACGCCAAACTGGAGGATGTGGAATACCTTCGTGAACTGATTACAGAAGTAAAGAAAATCAACCAGTCAAAATCTGTACAGAAACCAATATTACTTAAAATTGCGCCGGATCTTAATAATGCTCAGCTGGATGAAATTGTTGATCTGATTGCAGAAACTAAAATAGATGGAGTAATTGTTTCCAATACCTCAGTCAATAGGGAAGGATTGAAAACCTCTCCTGAAGTTTTAGAACAGATAGGAAACGGAGGATTAAGCGGAAAGCCTATTCGTGAGAGAAGCACAAAAATGATCAAATACCTTTCAGATAAAAGCAACAGAGCATTTCCAATCATTGGAGTAGGAGGAATTCACTCAGCAAAAGATGCTATCGAAAAGCTAGATGCCGGGGCAAGCCTGGTTCAGTTATACACCGGATTTATCTATGAAGGCCCGGAATTGATTAACGAAATCAATAAAGAGATTTTAAAAAGAGCAAGCAGATTGCCAAGATAGATATAGAGAGACCATCCGGTCTCTTTTTTGTTTTAGCCACGAATGCACAAATTTTTTATTTGCGCATTTACAAAAAATAAATAGACTATAGTTTAGCTTAATTTTAAAACTAATGTTTGTATATACGCTTACAACAAATAACATTCATAAAAATTCGTGTATTCTAAGACATATGCAAATTATATCTTGTTAAATTTACAAAAGGTGCCTCTCTTTTTACCACAGCAAATATTCTATAAATCAGTTTGCAACATA
>NZ_JBBGZQ010000055.1:0-1532 GCF_037572595.1 Chryseobacterium sp. MYb328
GCCTCGAAGAGGCCGCCGATTTGAGTTTTATTTCTTGGGTAAGGTATTGTTCTTTTAAAGTATGTATCAAGTAATTTTTTACACGATTGATTACTATGTTATAAGATTCAATAGCATTTTCTATCTGGATAAATCTGTTATAATTCGAGGAAAATCATTTATGGTATCGCTCTGCTTATAATAAAGTTGACTTTTACAAAAATTTGAATCTAAAGTAATCCTGTACATTTGCTAATGGATCAACGTTTCTAACTATTCTATATTTTAAATTTTTTGATTTAAAATAGTCTATCAGTTCAGTGATATTTCTAGGTTTCATAAACTACTTGACATTGGAGGCTCAGGTATCTTAGATTTAAAGTTTTTTGAAGCTATTTCGACAATCATATTTTTGTTATCATTCACATTATAAAAAAATAATACTGCTTTTTCAGGAAGCATTTTGTCATTTTCACTCATGCCAAAGTATAGTATTTCTTTAATTAACCCCTTTTCATTATAGAATGTTTGTTCCTTACGTACTAAAAACTTTGAATCCTCAAATCGATATGTATGAAACTCCATACTTTTTTTATTATCATCATATAAATATAAGTATTGAAATACCTGCTTTCCTGATTCAGTAAATTCATTTTTTTCAATTAACCTTTTTTTATCATCGTACTTATAATAGGTTGTTCCTCCAACTGTGCTTTTATAAATTTGTTCGTCTTTATAATAATCTGTCACACAGGTTTTAAAAGTACTAGGGGAGCTTGAACTGAGGTATTCTTCTTTGCATTGAGTTATACTATTGTGAACTTTGTCCAAGGTATATTTGTAATTTTCACGTGATAAAATTGTATCTTTCTCACCTACTTTATAGGATTTTTCCTCAATATTTACAACCCTATTATCATTATCATAATTTTCAATTCTGGAGACTTTATAAATATCATTTTTTTTCCAAACACTTTTACTTATTTTCATTACCTTCTCACCATAAGTATATTTTTCATGGGCAGATAATTTTAAAAAATTCTTTATTTCACTATTGTAAATGTATCTTTTTAAGTTCAACAACCTATTTTCTTCATCATATAAAAATATTTCCTTTTTGGAAAGGGCGAAATTTCCCAAAAAATCAGAAAATTCTTTTTTTTTCTTAGCTGAATCTATTTTTGTTATTGATTTTAGCTCAAATGTTTTATTATCATAAGCTTTGGCTATTATTTTTTGCTCTTTTTCAGAAAGATTAATCACAGCGATTTTTTCTTGTCCTTTATAATTCCAAGGTATTAGTATTAAAAAAATGAATAGCCCTTGAAATGCTTTCATTTTATCTTGTGTGTGCTGTACATATTCTTGCTTAATTATTATTTTAAAACCTTTGTTTATCATTTGTCTGTAATTCTAATTTGTAGTTAAAAAATATTGTAATAAATTTTTATTTACCAATAAAAATTTATTACAATATTTCTATAAGCATCAAAGTTTATTGTATCTTTTTTATTATAGAATAAATAGCTTTCGCATAAAGAATTATTTAAAAT
>NZ_JBBGZQ010000056.1:0-1255 GCF_037572595.1 Chryseobacterium sp. MYb328
AAGACGCTCTAAAATGAGATGTTCCAGCCGCACCTTCCGGTACGGCTACCTTGTTACGACTTAGCCCTAGTTACCTGTTTTACCCTAGGCAGCTCCTGTTACGGTCACCGACTTCAGGTACCCCAGACTTCCATGGCTTGACGGGCGGTGTGTACAAGGCCCGGGAACGTATTCACCGCGCCATGGCTGATGCGCGATTACTAGCGATTCCAGCTTCATAGAGTCGAGTTGCAGACTCCAATCCGAACTGAGACCAGCTTTCGAGATTTGCATCACATCGCTGTGTAGCTGCCCTCTGTACTGGCCATTGTATTACGTGTGTGGCCCAAGGCGTAAGGGCCGTGATGATTTGACGTCATCCCCACCTTCCTCTCTACTTGCGTAGGCAGTCTCACTAGAGTCCCCAACTTAATGATGGCAACTAGTGACAGGGGTTGCGCTCGTTGCAGGACTTAACCTAACACCTCACGGCACGAGCTGACGACAACCATGCAGCACCTTGAAAAATGTCCGAAGAAAAGTCTATTTCTAAACCTGTCATTTCCCATTTAAGCCTTGGTAAGGTTCCTCGCGTATCATCGAATTAAACCACATAATCCACCGCTTGTGCGGGCCCCCGTCAATTCCTTTGAGTTTCATTCTTGCGAACGTACTCCCCAGGTGGCTAACTTATCACTTTCGCTTAGTCTCTGAAACCTAAATCCCAAAAACGAGTTAGCATCGTTTACGGCGTGGACTACCAGGGTATCTAATCCTGTTCGCTCCCCACGCTTTCGTCCATCAGCGTCAGTTGTTGCTTAGTAACCTGCCTTCGCAATTGGTGTTCTAAGTAATATCTATGCATTTCACCGCTACACTACTTATTCCAGCTACTTCAACAACACTCAAGACCTGCAGTATCAATGGCAGTTTCACAGTTAAGCTGTGAGATTTCACCACTGACTTACAGATCCGCCTACGGACCCTTTAAACCCAATAAATCCGGATAACGCTTGCACCCTCCGTATTACCGCGGCTGCTGGCACGGAGTTAGCCGGTGCTTATTCGTATAGTACCTTCAGCTAGATACACGTATCTAGGTTTATCCCTATACAAAAGAAGTTTACAACCCATAGGGCCGTCGTCCTTCACGCGGGATGGCTGGATCAGGCTCTCACCCATTGTCCAATATTCCTCACTGCTGCCTCCCGTAGGAGTCTGGTCCGTGTCTCAGTACCAGTGTGGGGGATCACCCTCTCAGGCCCCCTAAAGATCG
>NZ_JBBGZQ010000057.1:0-1168 GCF_037572595.1 Chryseobacterium sp. MYb328
CTAACGCGGGAGAGTAGGCCGCCGCCAGTTTTTATTTTATTTTTAAAAATCCTTTATCGAAAGATAAAGGATTTTTTTTTGCTCTATACTCAGAGAACCCAATACAACCCCAACCCAAAATCTAAGCTACAACTCCAACTCTCCAAGTATTCAAATACTCCAATACTCCAATACTCCAATACAATGGGTGATAAGTATTGAGTATTATCTATGTTTTGGCTAAAGTCCTTTTCTATTGAATATTGGTTGTATAAAATAGTAACTTATATAGCAATCAACATATTGATATTTTGCTGTTCTTACTTTCGTCTTCTATTGTTATTCCATAAGGAAGTCAAAGGTTGAAAGATAATACTGGTGAGTAGACACTGCTTGGATCTCTACGAGATGATAAAGAATGAAGTGTACAGACAAGCTAAAGTATATACAAGCATTCATCATTCATTATAGATTACCTATTGTCCATTACTCATCATAAAAATATCCTCTCTCAATCCTGCAAAAGTATCTATCATTTATAAATGATCTGTCTTTTATAATTATTTACTTCCTGGGATTGATAATTGAAACCTTATAAAACTAAATTGAGAATAGCTGATGTTGAATAAGTCAAGGTTTGAAAAATAAGATGAGAACAGATAGATGCAGAATCATCTTAAAAAGCTTTAAAGAGTTTTGCCTATTACTTAAATTGTTAATGTGCTAATTGTTGGTTACTGCTATATAGCTCTATTTCCTTTTCTGCAGCTTGAAAATCTCTTTAAAAGTCTATAGCATGATTAGATCCAGAGATTTTCTGTGCTTCATCATTTATTATCATTCATATTATATATTATTTCCAGAGGAATTGTTTTCCAAATCACCTCGTTTCTAATACCAGGCATCTATAGTATTATAATTATGACTCTCAAATTTTAAAGGCATAATAACTATATACGGCATATTCTGCTTTGCTTTTTCATATACCAGATTATTAATGCTGATTGTGGATAAGTATACTTTATAATTTAAATATAATTATATCAATAAGTTAATGTATAAACTTACCCACAATTGTAACATTGGTGTAAACTTTATGTTAAATAAGTTTGCGTGGTAAAGGAGAAGTCTCTATCTTTGCCCCACTGAAAAACGAAAGAGATTCAGTAAGCGCAGGAGAGCTTTTAGA
>NZ_JBBGZQ010000058.1:0-896 GCF_037572595.1 Chryseobacterium sp. MYb328
TTACACATTATCAACATTCATACAAAGAAAGACTGTCCCTTATAAAGACGGTCTTTTTTGCCCTGTTATGAAAAATTATATCGATCAATTGTTGTCTATCTCACTGTTATGTTGATTATTTCGTAAAATACTACTATCTTTAATACTAAACTAAACACAAAGCATATGAAAACCGAAACAAAGACAAAGGGGTCTTCCTTCCGCCCTTCACAAAATGCTGATGGAATTTCTGAAAACCATCACGCAGGGATCAACCGGTTGGTAAAACTTTCCCTGGTTGTTGAGGGAAAAATTATAAAATATTACAAACATTTTACTCTTAAACAGAACTCTGGTAAGCATCACGAATTCAGTCTTGTCCTTGCACATGATGCATTGGGAGACCGTCAGAGCCATACCCTTGAAGAAGCGAATAAATTTTTAGGGAAACGCCTTACGGCAATCATTTCCTATAAAGATATTGATAACAGTCCCGAAAGAAATTTTGTAGGATTGATCACCAAAGTAGGCTTTAGCCAGGAAAAGATGAGCCTTGGCAATATTGTACTTTCCGGATACAGTCCAACGATTCTGTTGGACGGAGCTCCACATATTCAAAGCTTTGGCGGCGGACAGCCCGTTAATATGGGAATCATCGCCGAAGAAGTAATCAAACAGGGAATTGATAAAAGTCGTTTTGATATCAGAGTGGATACCAACGATTATTCTCAGATTATCTACAGCAGCCAATACAACGAAACGCATTACAATTATCTGGCAAGAATGGCTGAAGCCTATGGCGAGCAATTTTACTATGATGGTGAAGTGCTTCACTTTGGTAAGCTTCCGCCTCAGAATAAACCTATAAAACTTATTTATGGCAGTAATGCTGATGACATTAGGGTAGAACTGAAAGC
>NZ_JBBGZQ010000059.1:0-693 GCF_037572595.1 Chryseobacterium sp. MYb328
TTTTGATAAAATTTAATTTATCGATATTTTTATAAACTCGGCACTCGAAAGTGCTCGGTTATCTCTTTGTGATGTCTTTACCGTTAATGTCAATGATCTTAATTTCTTCTTGTCCAACTGATGAACGAATATTGTTTTTGGCTCTATCCGTAACTTTTAAATCAGTCTTCCAAAACTGTGGAGAATAAGGGAGTCGAACCCTTGACCTCCTGCGTGCAAGGCAGGCGCTCTAGCCAGCTGAGCTAATTCCCCCTCTAGTTGCTGTTGGCCATTTGCTTATTGCTTTATTGCCATAAGCTACTTGCCAGCCGCTTTAATTAGTAGTCTCGGGCAGGCTCGAACTGCCGACCTCTACATTATCAGTGTAGCGCTCTAACCAGCTGAGCTACGAGACTGTCTGTTAGACTAACAGATTTCAGATAATAGATATCAGATTTTTCTGACTCTTCTATCTTAATCCTTGTCTCTCTCAATCCCTTTACTAATTTCTAGTGGGTTTTGTATTTTTAATATAATCAACCAAACAAAAAACTAAAGCTTTACTTTGAACAAGTACTTTGTGTCTAGGACACTATTTTGTTTATCGTCTAAAGACGCTCTAAAATGAGATGTTCCAGCCGCACCTTCCGGTACGGCTACCTTGTTACGACTTAGCCCTAGTTACCTGTTTTACCCTAGGCAGCTCCTGTTACG
>NZ_JBBGZQ010000060.1:0-587 GCF_037572595.1 Chryseobacterium sp. MYb328
TTCATACCAAACCGCAGTATTACGGTTATAACAGCAGTAAAAATGAAAAACTGACATCAGGTGAAACCCCTGTAAACCATTTAGGAGACCTTGCTAAAACCGCGTACAGCCATAATGATAAAATCTATAAAACCCCGGCTCTTCAGGTGGCCCCTATCAAGGCGTCTACCCATTTGGATGTAGAAAACTCTCAGAAAAGCACTTCAGGAAGTGAAGCTGTGAGTGTATTTTCAGTATCCGGTTCTACAACCGTACCCTTTCTTCATCCGGGATGTGTGGTAGATATTCATATGAGAAAGCCTGATAGTAACGAGACTTCCTATTTTACCAAAGTAATGGTTACAGAAGCTGTACACGAAATCGATACCATCGGTCACTATAAAGGAACCTTCGAATCTATTGCTGCAGATACGGGATTTTTACCCAAGCCTGAATTTACGGTTCCGGTAGCCCAGCCTCAGATTGCCACAGTAATCGCGAATGCAGATCCTGAAGGCCAGGGAAGAGTACAGGTAAGGTTCGACTGGCAAATGAATGATACTACTCATTTTGTAAGAGTCATGACGCCTGATGCGGGAGGAACTGAT